>NZ_CP073745.1:727500-827500 GCF_024397975.1 Bacterioplanoides sp. SCSIO 12839 | reverse complement strand
TAGCGATGGGCTTGGATTATGGTAAATCCTGGACCTGCTACAACGGTCGTGAAAAAGCCTGTGGTAAGTGCGGCTCCTGTGTTGAGCGTTTAGAAGCGTTCGAGAAGAATCAGGCAACGGATCCACTGACTTACGAGACGGCTTGATGAAAGCAAAACAGTATCGCGTCAAAGAGATCTTCTACACCTTACAGGGGGAAGGCGCCCAGGCTGGCCGCCCTTCCGTGTTTTGTCGCTTCAGTAAATGCAATTTATGGAATGGTCGAGAAGAGAGTCGCAAAGATTCGATCTGTGATTTCTGCGACACCGACTTTATTGGAACCGATGGGCATTTGGGGGGCAAGTACAGCGCCGAAGCACTAGCACAACAAATCGCTGACTTATGGCCCGGTGCATCTGGCAATAAAGTTGGTAAGCCTTATGTGGTTTGTACCGGCGGCGAACCGTTGTTGCAATTAGATGAAGCATTAATCGCGGAGCTGCATAAGCAAGGATTTGAAGTTGCGGTAGAAACCAACGGTACCTTGCCTGCTCCGGAAGGCATCGATTGGATTTGTTTAAGCCCTAAGGGTAAATCTGAAATAGATCTGATTCGTTGCGATGAGCTTAAACTGGTATATCCACAGCCAGATGCCATGCCAGAACGCTTCGACTATATCGAAGCAGATCATCGTTATTTACAACCCATGGCAGATTATCAGCCCGTGGTGTTGGCCAGTGATAAAAATCTGGATGCACAGTTAGCCGGTGCCAAAGAAGGTCTGTCTAACACCAATACACAAAAAGCGGTGGATTTTTGTTTAAAGCATCCGAGCTGGAAGCTGAGTTTGCAAACCCACAAAATGCTGGGAATTGAGTAAACTCTTTTGCGTTATTCAAAATAAAGAGTCCATTAACTTTCAAAACAGCAGCATGGAGCTGCGTACACATCACCGAAGCCATGGATGGCGATTGTGATGTGTGTGACTGAAAATTAATGGGCTTTTTATTTGGCCAGCATCAAATTCAACTCGATTATCTTTTTGCCACCGCACAGAAGGTACATCCATGTACCTGCTGCGCTACCGCAACATCCTGTTGCTGCTCTCAAAAGACAATAGAGTTAAATTTTATAGCTTCGATTAGAAATTCGCTTTCATCACCACTTTATTCATTAATTCACCGGCCTCGTAAGCGCGGTGAATATCAGCGACGTCCGACATCTGCTTTTCTGCCGCTTCAGGCACCTGAATTAACCCGGCATCAACTTTGTTACTCAGCTCAGCTAAAAACTCACCATGCGCTTTGCGACCATTCCCTGTTAAAAGTGGCAACAACATAAATACCGCGTGCAACGTTAGAGACTTTGCATGCGCCTGAGTCAGATCGTAGGTATTGCGGGCATTGATGGTGGCTACCTGAGCATACGGGGCAGCGACTTCCAGCGCTTTTTGCAAACTCTCCCCACCAAAGGTGTCGAGTACATTATCAAAACCCGACTGCGCAAGAGAGCCAGACAGCTCAGCGGCGTTGGCGTGTAAGTCAGCATGAACACCACTTTGCTTTAACTGCTCCACCCGCTCCGGACTGCCTGCCGTACCGAATACCTCGATGTTGGCTTCCTGTGCCAAACGAATGGCCCACTGGCCCACACCGCCGGAAGCGCCCATCACCAGCAATTTTTCATCAGCTTGTGGCGCTAAGCGCTTCAAAGCTTCAAAAGCAGTAATGGCAACAAGAGGAATCGACGCCGCCTGAGCCAGAGAAACAGCTGTTGGGGCTTTCGCTAACAGGTCGGCATCACAAATCATCTCAGCCGCCAGCGCACCACCACTCCCTTTTACGCCACCAGCACAACCATAAACTGAATCACCAACAGCCAAATGAGTAACACCTTCACCCACGGCAATCACTTCGCCACTGACATCGCAGCCCAAAACACCTGACTCATTCAGAATCGGCGCCAGACCAGCGCGAATCTTGGTATCAATCGGATTAAAACCTGCCGCACAGACACGAACTTTCACTTCGCCCGTTTGCGGTTCCGGTAATTCGATCTCTCCTTTCTCTAAAACATCCGCTGTACCGGTTTGTTTCACAATCCACGCAGGAACAGTATTCATACTTTAACCCCATCTTTATCTGACACTGACTCTCGGTCATGCCACATTAATACCAATACTAATGCAATTGCCGGAATACCCAATGCTGACGCAAGCACAAAAAATTCAGTATAACCGGCGCTATCCACCACCCAACCGGAGAAACCACTGATGAATTTACCCGGTAACGTCATGAGTGAACTGAACAACGCATATTGAGTCGCGGTGTAGCTGCGATTGGTTAAACTGGACAGATAGGCCACAAATGCGGTGCTGGCGATGCCTCCTGATAAATTATCGGCGCTGATGACTAACGCCAGCCAGCTCAGCGAAGGCGTTATCATGGCATCTCCCATGTCAGACTGAAGCGACAATAAAGCGAACAACAGATTGGTTACTGACACCAAAACGGCGCCAATAAACAGTGGCTTATAAATTCCCCATCGCACCACTAACACACCACACAAGGCTGAACCGGCGATAGTCATAAAAAAGCCAAAGAGCTTGGCGACATTCGCGATATCCGTTTTGCTGTAACCCAGATCGATGTAAAACGGATTCGCCATCACCCCCATGGTGATATCACTCAGGCGAAACACCGCAATAAAGATGAGAATTAATAACGCAAATAATCCATTACGCTGAAAAAATTCTAAAAACGGGCAAATAACAGCACCGAGAAGCCAGCGTTGCCATCCTGGGCGTTGCTGCAAATTCATCGCATGCCCCATCACCTGGTCCACCATGGCCGATTCCTCTTCGGCACGCTGCTCAGCATTTTGCCTGGCCGGAGCATTCGCCCACAGAGTCGCTAAAATCGCCATTCCCATCAAACCAGCCATCGCGGTATAAGCCATCGACCAGCTTGCCCACTCGGCAATGTATAAAGCACCGGCACCGGCTACCAACAAGGCTAAGCGATAACCAAAAATATACGCTGCCGACATCGCTCCCTGAAGCTTGTCATCAACAATCTCGATACGATAAGCATCCAGTGCGACATCCTGAGTTGCCGACGAAAAAGCCACTAATAACGCAGCAACAGCAATCCACCATAAAGAATGAGCCGGATCGAGTGCGCTCATCCACAACAAACCGGCCGCAATGCCGGCCTGCCCCACTAAAATCCAGCTGCGCCGCAGCCCCAACCAACGTGAGAGCAACGGTATTTTGAGCCGGTCAATAATCGGTGCCCAAAACACCTTGATGGAATACGTGAGGCCAACCCAGGCAAAAAAGCCAATGGCCGTTTTTTCAACGCCAACATCAGCCAACCAGGCAGTTAAGGTGGAAAACACCAATAAAAAAGGCAGCCCGGCAGAAAAGCCGAGCAAAGCAATCACCATCACCGGCTTTTTGGTGTAAACCAGTAAGGCTTCACGCCAGCTTTTGGCTTCAGGCGTTGTTTCCTGCAAAGTCGGCGTGTTTGAGGATTTACTCATCAGTCTTTAAAGTTTTTAAAGGCCAATGGCATCTTAATGCTCTCATCCGAGCGGTATAGCGCCATCACTTCCTGCAGTTCATCACGCTTTTTGCCAGTAACACGAACCATTTCTCCCTGGATCGCCGCCTGAACTTTCAGCTTGCTCTCTTTAACAATCTTCACCATCTTTTTCGCCAGTTCTTTATCAATGCCCTGACGCATGGTGGCATTCACTTTCACCTGCTTGCCTGCACCAACGCAATCGCTGTATTCCAGGCAGCTGACCTTAATTTTGCGCTTGATCATGGCGCTTTCCAGCATCGGCTTCATTTGCTCAATCTGAAACTCTTCATTCGCCGTCATGGTGACAATAAAGTCTTTTAACTCAAAACTGGCATTCACACCTTTAAAATCAAAGCGTGTGGATAATTCACGATTCGCCTGATCCACGGCATTTTGTGCTTCATGCTTATCCACTTCTGATACCACATCAAATGAAGGCATGCTGAGTTCTCCTGTGTGCTGCATTCTGTCAGTTCAAATCATTAGCCGACCTGTATACCGTGAGTATCATCGAATTGCAAAAACCGGCACCTGTGGACAACACTGGAAAATACACAAAAGTCAGCTACCTTTTGTGCTATGGAAACCAAAATGACCCTGCACGGTGCCGGAACCTATTATTTCTCGGTACACGGAGCAAAAGACCAACCCATCTTTAACTCGGTATTTGAATTTGAATACGGAGTGCAGATACTTGGCCACATCAAACAAACACGTTTGCTGGCATTCGTGCTGGATGAACATCAAATGCAGTTTGTACTGCAAAGTGAACGCGATTGGACAGAAGTGATGGACGATGTGCAGATCGCTTTTGACGATATGCACGAACGCTGTTGGCACAAACGTAAACAGGTGCTTTCTGATCAGGGCATTGTGATGCTGGTTGATGAACAAGCTTACCTGGCCGACCTCATTATTCAGCTACACCGCTGGCCAGAAACAATGCGCAAAGTAGCGGATGCCAGTTTGTATCCATGGAGCAGCGATCAGGGTTATCGGGCGTTAACGCCGCCGCACTGGTTGCATGTTGAGCCAATGCTGAACCTGCTATGCAATACCCGTCATAACCGCGCCCAACGTTATGAAACCGTGATGCAACAATCGCAACAGCAGGTTCAGGCACAACGTCAGGCGCTGGATTTACAACATGGCAGCCACCCGACCTATCAGGCATTAGCTCGTGATGGATTCATTAATCAGCACCTGAAAAGACAAGCATTGGCTCAGGCCGCGCGCAGTGACGAAGACTTGCGGCATATGTATAACGATGCCTGCCAACTGGTTGCTGAGCGGTTTAATCTCAACGTGGAACAGTTAATTGATTCCCGTAATCGCCGCCAGTTTAATCGTTTGATGCCGATTGTGGTTTGGCTGTTGCAAGAACGGGGCGCTCATCTCGATGACATCACGAAACTCGTCGGTGAAGATGAAGATCGTCTGAAGTTGTGGTTAAGGAATTTGCCCGCCGATCATTCACAAACGTTGTTGAATAAAATTGCTGCGCTATGGTCTCCGAATTCTCTGTCGGCTTTGGGAATTGGCAATGAACCCGATACAGTTCAGGAAACTGAATCTCAGCCAGCAGCTGTTGAAGCAGAGTCTGTGGATAATACCGTTATTTCTGAACCTTCCTCTCAGACGTAAAGCCCTTCTATAATTGCCGGATTCTTCATCACCGTTGTGATCCGGCAATGCCCTATTCCTCTTCACCACCACAAATACCAACAGCATCACGAACACCAGCACCGTCAACAGACGAGGCCACTCAAAGCATCGCTATTTTAGGCTTAGGTGCGATTGGTACACTCATGGCCTGGCACTGGCGTGAACACGTCCTTTATGGCATCACTCGAGATAACAGTCGTTGTCAGCGGACCCTCATTGATCAACAACAAACTGCTCACAGCCTGACTCTTCCAACCTGGCAGCATGAAGCCATTGATTGGCTGGTCATTACCACCAAAGCCTCAGCCACCCTAGAAGCTCTGCAGTCCGTCGCAAATCAATTACCCCAGGTACAGAATATCCTGTTATTACAGAACGGTATGGGCCAACAACAACAGGTATCAGACTGGCTGAGCCAGCAGCAGTGCTCTGCCAACTTATGGGCTGGTATTTCCACCGAAGGTGCGTATCGCCAAAACACGGAGCAGGTGGTTTATGCCGGCAGCGGAGACACCCATATTGGCCTGTGGCAAGCTCAACACCCTACAGCCTCCATCCCCAACGGTTTAACGGTTGTTGATGATATTCAACAGCGAATCCGCGCCAAGTTGGCTATTAATGCAGTGATTAACCCGTTAACGGCGGTTTTCCGCTGCCGTAATGGCGAACTGGTCAGTCATGATGAATATCGCCAGGCACTGAAAGAATTAGCTACCGAAGTACAGCAATGCTTTGAGACATTACAGCAACCGCTTAATTTTGATCTGACAGAGCGAAGCTTGGCAGTAGCTGAAGCGACAGCCGCCAATCAGTCATCAACGCTGCAGGATGTATTACATCAGCGTCCGACCGAGCTGGATTATATTAATGGCTATTTGATCCGGCAGGCACAGCAGCTCAATATTGAGCTGCCGCTTAATCGCCGCTTGCTTGCACAGTTGAGTTAAACCTGAGCTGCGCCAGCGTTAATTCGCGCTTGGGGCAATCGTTGGCGCAACCGGTACCAGGCGCGCGCCGTGTTTTTGCACGGTTTCCATAATGTCGAAGTTAATTTCTTCGGCAATGCCCTGATATTCCGGGAAGCTTTTGGTGGTGATATAGGCCAGCACATTAATTTCCAGACCATGCTCACCAAAACCCTTAAAGCGCACACGTAATGGGCTTTCAGCCACCATTTCATGTTTTTCTAAGGATTCCAGTATTTCCGCATTAATCGCTTTTAGCTGTGCGGGTGTCGTCGAGTAATGCAGGCGAATATCCGTTTGCAGACGAATTTTCTCGCGCTCAGAAATATTCTCCAACTCCATTTCAGCAAACCGAGCATTTGGAATATAAATCACTGAGCGATCCAGCGTACGAATACGGGTGCTGCGTAAGCCAATCTCTTCAACTGTGCCACGGCGACCGCCAAAGCTACAAACATCACCAACCTTTACCGGAGCCGCTGAGTACAAAGTAATCGTGCCAATAAAGTTCTCAATCGACTGCTTCGCCGCCAGCGCAATGGCGATACCACCAATCCCCAAGCCAGCGAGAATGGTCGACGGGTCGAATCCCAGATGTTTAAACCACATCAGGATACCGATACCAATGATCAGTACACGAATCATGTTCGACAGCGGGCGCAGCAAATGAGTGGACTGCGTATTACCATTTTCCAGCCAGCGTTTTTGCAAGCTCAGCTGCACCATGCTGGTAACCCCCAGCGCCAGCCAGACGGTTGCCAGAATCAACAAGCCTGCACTGCTGATTAACGCCAGCGCCAGTGCCGATAAGGTGGCATAAGGTACAAACACCTTCATCAGCAGCAGGGCCATCATAAAACGGACAGGGCCGGACAAAACAACCAACAGCTCTTCTGATAAGTGATAAGAAGAACGAACCACCAATTTCTTCGCCAACCAAATCAGTGGAATGACAATCGAAAACGCCACCACAAAATAACCGACGATAAGCACCCACTCCCAGATATAAATGCCAAGCACACGTACATTCGGGGTTTTCGGGATCAACCACTCAGCTAAAGGGCTGTAGCCAAAGTGCTCATATAGCTTAGGGATCTGTGCAACCGTGGCGTTGGAAACTTTCCAGACCTTGCCGATTTTTTTATCAGGCACACGCTGCAGATACAGGTTAATCTTCTCTTCGTGAAGCTGAAGTTGACCTAACAAATCACGGTAACTGCTCAGGCCATCATCCAGAATACCTGCCGGATCATTGCTCAGTTCCTGGAAGTTGATCCATAAGTGACGCTGAATAATAGAACTGAGCTTTACCGCGTATTCCGGGCCGTTGTCTGCCGACATGCCTCTTGGCAGATAACGTAAATCCAGAAATTCAGCGGCTTTATCAAAATCTTCTTCTTTCAGCGCCTCAACAAATCCGATCATAGCGCCACGTGGCGTATCCCGGTGTAATGAGTCCTGAAACTCATCCTCCTCCTGTGCCAGCACAGCATCTTCATAGCTGGCTGCAGCCTTGATCACTTCCAGTTCTTTGCTTTTGGGTTTTTCACTGGGCTTTTCGGCATCGGCTTCCGGACTATCGGCCTCACTGGTATCCGCAGATTGAACCGCAGCACCCGTTAAGGTTGCAGGCTGTGCCAGCAGTGATTGAGAAATAAACAGTAAGAAAATAAGAGGTAACAGGCGGAATTGCCCCATTGCCAATGCTCCTGAAAATATGAATCCATGGCCGCGATGCTACCATTGATAAGTTACGTATCGCTAGCAATCCGCAATAGTATGAGGGTTTTTCATCCCCGTATGTAAAGAATTCAACCTTGGTCGCCTTGACCCCCCTATAGCCAAACTATATTCTCTCGCGACTCAGGTGCTCTGATCTCTGATCAAGTTAAACGGGAAATTGGTGTTGTTCAGCGCCTGCTGAATTATTCCAATGCTGCCCCCGCAACGGTGATCGGCTTATCTGACTGACTCAAAGCCACTGTAACTCAATCGTGTTATGGGAAGGTGTCAGTTGGAGTTGTGTGTGCCATGACTAGTCGTCATGGATAACAGCAACAAGCCGTCAGCCCGGATACCGGCCTGAAAGCGCTGAATAATATCAGCAATAAACCAATAGTTGCGGTGGGCGACGATGGAAGTATTTTTGATGCAATTACTCCATCTGTTTCTCGCTGTGCACAAATTCGGATCATGAATTGAAAGCACTGCTACTTATACTGCCAATGCTGTTACCCGTAACCATGATTTCATTCACGGTTGCTGAAGAGACAACAGAGCTGCCACTGCAAATAGTTAAACCTGCTGCAGAGAGTGTACCCGTTGGTGGCTATCGTGTTTTCGATCAGTCTTATTTCTCCGGAAAATACACAACTCTGGCAGACTTCATGCAGTCTGTTAATGGTATCCAGGTTAATCAAAGTGGCGCTATTGGAGACCCAGTATTGGTCAGTGTGCAAGGTGCATCTTCGGGCCAAACAAAACTTTATATCGACGGCGTGTTGGCAAATACAGGTCAGTTTGGTAACTACGACCTTAATAGCATCCCTATTGAACAAATTAAGCAAGTCGAAGTATACACCGACCAGGCCGACCTGGAGCTCGGTAGCGCGATTGGCGGTGTTATTAACATCATCACACAGGGCCACGACAACCAGCAAAATAAAGTGTCAGCCAGTGTTGGCTCCTACGAAACCTATACAGCTAACCTATCTATAGCAGCAGGAAAAGACTCAACGGTCGAACTATCTCATGAGCAAAGCGCCAATAATTATGAGGTAGAAGTTCCATCACCAGCCGGTAATAGTCAGAACCGCAACGACAAACAGAATTTAAATAATGCTGAATACCAAAAGACAACGCTGTCTGTTATCCAGGGATTCCGTTGGGCTACATTAGTTGCACGTTACCAAGATGAGAGAAAGAATTTTCCAGACTACCAAAGAAATAGTGAGCAACAAAAAGCATCTCTCGAAACTCAGACATCGTCACTGAACCTTAAGGGTAACTTTTCAACCACGCCATTAGGCAGCTATGAAGTCAATCATAAATGGAAAATGGCTTACCGCTATGTTGATGAGACTTATATTGATGAATCCAGCATTATTGGTTTAGGCATCGATAACAATCGTTATTATACGGATAAATATCAATTAGATTGGTCATCCCGATTATCCAATCATTCTATAAAATCCGGTGTATATATCAGTCACTCGGAAGAAAACTATCGCAGCCGCTATCTTGATGACCCTGATTCCAGGCAGTGCATAACCCCTGGGGGAGATTGCGATCAATACGCCAATCAAAAAAATCTTGCTCTCAAATTGAGTGCGGGCTGGACAAGTGAAAATTACGATACATCTGCGAATATTATTACCGGGTTAGATCAGGTAAAGAATCTTAATAGAGCCCAAACAGACCAGTTTGATCGCAGTACATCCAGTGACACCTATGATAATTATTTAATCAATTTATCTCACTCAACATTATGGGGCGATTTCTCACTTTCTTACAAAGATGCCGTTCGAGTGCCAACATTATATGAATTATTTGGTGATCGTGGATTATTACTAAACAATGTGGATCTGAACCCCGAAAAAGCAAAAACAATATCAGCGGCATATAGAAATCAAACACCTTATGGAAACTTTCACTTCACCATTTTCCATAGAAACCTGAATAACGCTATCGTTCCAGTATATGATTCTCGCGGCATCGGACGTTATGAAAACACCTCAAAAGCAGAGTTAGATGGTATTGAATGGCACTGGTCGAAACAGCATGAAGTGGCCCACATTCATTTTTCAGGCAGCCACTATGATAGTCAAACATTCAGTGATAATGTCAAATCCTTCGATAATAAGAAACTATCGGGTATTTACCATAATAACTTCCTGGCCGCTATTTCCAAAAGATGGGATAAACATAACCTTAGATTAAGTTATCAGCTTGCTGATGATCTCTATATCGATCGCAGCAATTTAGTTGAGGCTGACACTAAATCATCCATTGATATTATTTATCAATTTACTTTCAACCAAGGTAGCATCGCGGCTTCTGTCCGAAACATTACCAATAACCAGTATCAGGATTTCTCCAACCGTCCGGCAAGAGGGCGCTGGATTACCCTATACGCAAATTATTCTTTTTGAGGGATAAATCATGTTTAAAAAAGTACTATTATTTACTGCTATTGCAGGCTTAGTTGGTTGTGGATCTGACGATAACGACAACGATGTCGTCGCAACAGAATCACTATATGTTACTCAGTTAGTTGCCGCAGATTATTCAAGCAGCCAATTAGCAACTGGTAAGGTTTCCGGCGATCGTACAGCAACACAAAACATTCAATCTGTTGATAAGTCTGATTACAGTATTGATACTTATGAAAATATTCTGTATCACATCGGTCGTTTTGGCATTGACGAAATCAGTCGTTTTGATGCAGAAACCAGCCTGGCTAATGCAGAGTACACATACTCGGTAAATGATAATGAACCAGATGCAGGCTCATCAAACCCTCATCATATTATCCAGAATGCCGATGATAATGCATATGTAGTTCGCTATGGCAGCACCTCAATACTACAAGTGAATCCTCAAGCCGATTCTGCAGATTCATATGTGAAAGCCCGTATTGATTTATCCGATTATACCGTTGAAGGCGCAGCCTTCCCTCGTATGCAAGATGCTGTTATTTATGACAATAAGCTATTTGTTGGTTTGCAACGTCTGGACGCCAGCTTTCAGCCGAAACAAGCGTATGTGGCAGTCATCGACTTAAGCAACAATGAAGAGATTGATACAAACCCGCAAACTGATGGCCTAAAAGGTATCCCAGTTAATGCCCCTAATATCTCTAATCTAGAAATTTACAACGATACTATTTATGTTGCCGGACGTGGGAACTATGGTAGTAGCCGCGATCCACAGCGCGTGATTAGCTCTGGCGGCCTGGTGAGCATCAACGCAAGCAGCTATCAAACAACAAATCTCATTGATGCTGATACTTTTTCTTCATTTAATGTTATTACAGATGATAATAACACCAGTAACGACACTTATTTCCACGTAACGGATGTTACAGTATCTCAGGCAGGTGTTCCTTATGTTGCGATTGGTATAGAGCAAGGCTTTACTACTCTTGAAACCAAAATCATAAAGATGAACGACTCTGTTAATACAACCATCACGGATGCTGCCGTAACTGGTAAAGAAATCAGCGATATTACTTTTGGCCCAGAAGGTTACTTATGGACTGCTATTGCTGATTCTTCGGAACCTCAAATTGTTGTAATCGACAGCGCCAGCGACTCGCAACACGGCGATTCAATTGAATTGGATATGCCTCCAACTCAAATTGAGTTTTTGATTGTGGAAAAAGTCGAAGAGTAACAAAAGGTAAACATCATGGGCAACCGACTCTCTAAAATTGCCACTAAAACCGGCGACAAAGGTGAAACAGGATTAGGCGATGGTTCTCGCATCAGCAAAAGCAGTGAGCGCATGCACGCCATTGGTGATGTGGATGAGCTGAATTCCTGGATCGGTATGCTCAGAGCTGAGCTAGATGCAGCAGATGATTTAATTCCTCTGCTGCATCAGATCCAGCATGATTTATTTGATTTAGGCGGCGAATTATCGGTACCTGGCTTTAATGCCTTACAAGAGGTATTAATCGCTGATCTGGAAGATAATTTAGAAGCGTTAAACGATACACTACCGCCACTGAAGGATTTTATTCTTCCTGGTGGCAGCAAAGCAGCAGCACTGTGTCATATGGCACGTACGGTATGTCGTCGTGCAGAACGGTCACTGGTTCAGCTCAACAGTGTTGATGACCTCAACCCGCTGGCATTGCGTTATGTGAATCGTTTATCGGATTTATTATTCGTCGCGGCGCGGGTGCTCGCTCGTCGGGAAAACGGCTCTGAAATTCTTTGGAAAAGCCGCCACCAGCGCGATTGAATCTTATATGTTAAACGGGCTTCGGCCCGTTTTTTATTTCACGCGAATTCTAATTCCCAGTGTGACGCTCTTTTATGAAACAAACCAGCTGCCCCGCTCTGCTATTAACGGCTCCAGCATCCGGACAAGGTAAAACCACACTAACGGCCGCCTTAGCACGCCATTTAACACAACGTGGAAAAAAGGTTCGGGTATTTAAAACCGGACCGGATTATCTTGATCCTCAGATTTTACAGCAAGCCAGTGGTTATCCGGTTGAACAACTGGATCTTTGGATGTGTGGTGAAGCTTATTGTCGCCAACGTTTATGGTTAGCCGCACAGGACGCAGATCTGATTTTAATTGAAGGCGTGATGGGCATGTTTGATGGTGATCCATCGAGTGCCGACCTGGCCGCTTTATTTAATATTCCGGTCGGCATCATTATGGATGTGTCGGCAATGGCACAGACGGCAGCCGCATTGGCTTGTGGTTTAGCTAACTTTCGTCAGGATATTACAGTAGCAGGGCTTATTGCGAATCACTGCGCCAGCCCACGTCACCGCGAATTAATTGAAAACGCGTTGCCAGAAAACCTACCCTTGTTATTCAGTGTTGCTAAACAACCAGAGATTGCTCTGCCGCAACGGCATCTGGGCCTGATACAGGCCAGCGAAATAACCGATGAACTAGAGCTACGCCTGAATAAAGCGGCTCAACTATTCAATAGCACCGAGATTGATCGGTTATTAGACTCTATCCCAGCAGCCTTGTTTCATCATCAGGAAATTCCTGAATTTCCTGCAAGTTTGGTAGGATTAAGTATTGCCATTGCACGTGACCCGGCATTCAGTTTTATTTATCAAGCCAATATCGATTTATTGCAGCAGCAAGGAGCAGAGGTCGTTTTCTTTTCACCACTCTCCGACCAACAAATGCCTGAAGCGGACGCATTATGGTTACCGGGAGGTTACCCTGAACTTTATGCACAAGAATTGGCTGCTAACACCTCAATGCTGACTTCGATACAGCGCTTTAAGGCCGGTAACAAGCCTATCCTGGCGGAGTGTGGTGGCTTTTTATATTGTCTGGAAAATATAAAACTACTGAGTGGCGAACAACATTCAATGACGGCTTTACTGCCAGGGCACGCTGAAATGCGCGAACGAGGCGGATGTCAGGGTATGCAGTCTGCCCCCCTTCCGGAAGGAGAAATCCGAGGCCACTCACACCATCGCTCTCAGTCAGACTGCTCTGCTAATATTATTGATTATGGGAAACGTGCAAAGCACCCGGCTCCTGGCGAAGCCATTTACCGGGAAGGATCACTAACAGCCAGCTATTTGCACTTGTTTTTTCCATCTAATCCAGAGGCTATCAGCCAACTGTTTTCTGGCATTAATGCACTTTAAACTGATCCACCCGCTGGGCCAGTGAATCGGTAATGGCTTGTGTTTTACGAACGGCCTCCACAGTGCCTTCGGCATTGTGGGAAGTTTCTTCGCCGCTTAAACGAATAGAATCCAGATTAGTCTCTAATGCAGTGGCGTTATTTTTTTGCTCACCGGCACTCACAACAATATCGTTCGTTTTGCTCTGAATATCGCCCATACTGGCTTGGATCTCGGTGAGTGTTGTACCAACCTGCTCCGAGTTCGCGACGGTTTTTTCAACCATATCGCGGTTTACTTTCATGGTATCAACCGCACTGACGATGTTTTGCTGAACATCACCAATCAGCTCTTCAATTTCCTGAGCTGAACCCTGAGTACGGCTGGCTAAGGTACGAACCTCATCGGCAACCACCGCAAAGCCACGGCCTTGTTCGCCCGCTCGCGCCGCTTCAATAGCAGCATTCAATGCTAACAAGTTGGTTTGTTCAGCAATGCCTTTAATGGTTTCAAGAATACTGGAAATACTACTGGAATTTTCGGCTAATCGATTCACCGCTTCCATCGAGTTTTCCATTTCGCCTGACAAGCGCTGAACTTCGCCCATTACATTGCTCACCACCTGACCGGCCTGGTCTGACTTCTGTTGGCCCGTCTTAGCCGCAACTTCGGCTGCTTCAGCCAATTGAGTAACCACCACCGCGCGATCGACCATAGAACTCAATACTTCGGAAACCTGATGCGTTTGTTCCAGCTGTGCCTGCACAGCCTGACGACTGCGGTTGGCAATACCTTCGACTTCATTAACATTATCGGTTACCGAAGTTGCTGATTCTTTAACTGCCGCTAACGTCGTACGGATATTTGCAACCATGCTGTTGAATGCATCGCGTAAGTGCCCCATCTCATCCTGCCCCTGAAACTTAATTTCCCGGGTCAGATCACCATTGGCAATATCTCCTGCGGTTTTTGAAAAACGCTTAATGGTGTAACGAATGGACATAAAAAAGGCGATATATAAATACGCAATGACGGACAATACCACCGCGATGACAATAACAAAGTTACGAACTTTATTTTGCTGAGTTTCAAGTCGTTGCTGTAATTTGGTTTTGATAAGTGGCATCACCTGCTGTTCAATTGCTTGCAGCTTTTTCCATTCCTCGTCAACAAAGGTCGAGAAATCCTGCCAGGTCATTGTCACTTCTAATGCCGAAATCAATTCATCATCCAGTTTAAAACGAATGGCTTCGAGAGACTGAATGGCTGTTTGTGTCGTGTCACCTAACGAGGCCACACCCGATTCATTTGCCGCGGCCAACACAACACCCATCACAGATTCCGCTGCAATCAGTTCATCGTAAGCGGAGTTCAGCACATCAAATGTATTAGATTTCAGGTATTGCTCTAAAGAACCATACACACCCAAAGAACGAGCACTACCAGCCGCATCAAATACTTTTGGCATATCCGATAATAAGACGGAGACCAATGCCTGTACCGATGGGTCAGCATCCAGTGATAAGCCACTGGTTTGGCTGTATTGGCGAATCAACGAACGTAACTTATCCAGAGCAGCCTGATAGTGTTGGCGTTGTTCTGCAAAACCATTTTGTCTGTTTTCACCATCCACACTCAGACGCTTAGCAAACTCCTGATTCCAAGAATTCAGATTATTTTGCAGCTCTTCAGTCGGAGCATTGTTAATCAGGTTTTTAATATACGCATCCATCTCCAGATGGTGCTGATTCATTCGTTGCAGTAGTTCAGGGTTGTCGAAGAAAGGCAGAGAAGCAGCATAGTCACGGTAATACTCTACCTTGTGCACCAGCTGCAACAGGTCATCAATAGCATTAATACCCGCCAGCTCAGCTTCCGTTTTTTTCACGGTTTCAAAAGCAGACAAAAAAACCTGACCGCTGAGAAAGACCAACGGCAACGTAAACAGAAAGCTGATCAGGCCAAATTTTGCAGCGTAGTTTAAACGCCCCATAAATTTAATAGCTGGCCACATAAGTGCTTTAAGCATGAACTACAAACCCCGTGCATTTTTTTATAATTGGCTGACTGCACCAACATAAGTTTCAGTTACATCAACACGTTTCTTAAATCCTGCAGGCAAGCCACTAGTCTTTGACTGAATCTGGCCGCTTCTGCGCCATCAATGACCCGATGGTCATACGATAACGACAATGGCAGCATTAATCTGGGAACAAACTCCTGACCATTCCAAACCGGTTTTGTCTCTGATTTAGACAGCCCGAGAATGGCTACTTCCGGAGGGTTCACAATGGGGGTAAACGCCGTACCACCAATGCCACCTAAACTCGACAGACTGAAACATCCGCCCTGCATATCACTTAAGGTTAGCTTACCTTCGCGCGCTGATTGCGCTTTTTCATTAAGTTGTTGTGTGATTTCTGTAACAGAAAGCCGATCCACATCGCGAATCACAGGCACCAGTAAGCCTTTGGGCGTATCAACGGCAACGCCGATATGCACATAATCTTTGATAATCAACGATTCACCATCAGCACTTAACGAGGCGCCAAATTGTGGGAATTCGCGCATCACTTTTGCAATCGCTTTCAGCACAAACGGTACAATCGAGAAGCGTATACCCTGATGCTGATACAGCTGGTTTTGCTGTTTACGATAGGTTTCCAGATCGGTGATATCGGCCTGATCAAACTGAGTAACCTGAGGGACATTCAGCCAGGCGGTAGTCATTGCCTTCGCTGTTGCCCGCTTGATGTTGTTCAGCGGCTCTGAAGTAACCGGGCCAAATTTGGCAAAATCCACTTCCGGTACAGCTGGAATACCAGCCCCACTCATACCTGAGCCAACAGCCGTCGCTGAGGAATTCAGGCGTTGCTTCACAAACAACTGAACATCGTCTTTGGTAATACGGCCACGGCGACCCGTCGCGCTGACCTGAGATAAATCAACACCAAACTCCCGCGCTAATTTGCGCACCGCTGGCCCGGCGTGAATTTCGCCACTGGAATGACTTTCTGGCTCAGCATTGTTGGCTGCCACAGGCTCGGCGGTTGCAGTCGTTGTGGTGAGTGTCTTTGTGGTTTGTACCGCGCTGTTATCCACCGGGGGCTTATCAACGACTTTAGAATCAGAAACGGATACAGAGGAGTCAGCCATTAATGTCAGCATGGCATCGCCCTGGCTGACTTTATCACCCACCGAAACGGCCAGTGACACAACCGTGCCCGCTTCGCCTGCCGGAATTTCCATGGTGGCTTTGTCGCTTTCCAATACCAGAATGGTTTGCTCAGCGTCGATCACATCACCAACCGCGACTGCCAGTTCAATAACCTCAACACCTTCGCTGCCACCCAAATCCGGAACAGCAATGGCTTGTTCACGGCTTTTAGTATGAGTAGTTTCAGTTTTAACTGCCTCAGCTTCGACCAACTCACTTGCAACAGGCTCAGTGCTAACTGCTTCAGACTGACTGCCAGCAGAGGACGCAATAGTAATAAATACATCCCCTTCGTTGACCTTATCACCCACCTGAATCGATAAAGCTTCGACCGTACCGGAGGTTTCTGCCGGAATTTCCATACTGGCTTTATCAGTTTCCAGCACCAGTAAAGTTTGTTCCGCTTCGACCATATCTCCGACACTGACGGACACTTCGATCACTTCAACATCCGCAGCACCACCTAAATCCGGAATTTTGTACTCATTTGTCATGGTTAATTTCTCCTTATGAGCACGCTGCTTATGAATACAGTGGATCAGGTTTACTGGCATCAATATGTAACTCGCTGCGCCAGGCTTCCAGCTCCGCGGCAGTTAAATCACCAGACTTCACCAATTCAAAACCAGCCGCCCAGACAACGTGTTGCCAATCCACTTCGAAGAAGCGGCGCAGATTTTCACGGGAATCACTGCGGCCAAAACCATCAGTACCCAAACAGCGGTAACTGCGCCCGGCAGGAATAAACGGACGAATCTGCTCCGCATACGATTTCATATGATCGGTGGTCGCCAGAATCGGACCAGACGAGTCTGCCAATTGTTTCGTGACATAGGCTTGTGGCGCCTGCTCACCGGCGGATAAAAACTCAGCTCGTTCACACGCTAAACCGTCGCGGCGCAATTCATTAAAGGAGGTCACGCTCCAGACATCAGCATTCACGCCTTTTTCAGCCAACCAAGCTGCTGCGGTTTCCACCTGACGTAAAATCGAACCACAGCCTAATAACTGAATATTTTTCCCGGTTCCACCACTGGCTTTCAGGCGATAAATACCACGACGAATGCCTTCTTCCACACCTTCCGGCATGGCTGGATGAGCGTAGTTTTCGTTAAGGCTGGTGATGTAGTAGAAGACTTTTTCTTTCTTCTCGTACATACGTTTTAAACCGTCCTGAATAATCACCGCCAGTTCATAAGCATAAGTCGGATCGTAGGACACGCAGTTCGGAATGGTGGAAGCCAGAATATGCGAGTGCCCATCCTGATGCTGCAAGCCTTCGCCATTTAAGGTAGTACGACCTGAGGTGGCGCCAATTAAGAAGCCCTGACACTGCATATCACCCGCTGCCCAAGCCAGATCACCGACCCGCTGGAAGCCAAACATGGAGTAATAAATATAAAACGGAATCATGGCCATGCCGTTGGTGCTGTAGGAGCTGCCTGCCGCCATCCAGGCGGAAAACGCACCGGCTTCGTTAATGCCTTCTTCGAGAATACGGCCTTTTTTATCCTCGCGGTAATACATCACCTGACCCTGATCAACCGGCTCGTACAGTTGGCCTTCTGACGAATAAATACCCAACTGGCGGAACATGCCTTCCATACCAAAGGTACGCGCTTCGTCCGGCACAATCGGCACCACCCGATCACCCATGGTTTTGTCTTTAATCAGCTGCGACATAATGCGCACAAAGGCCATGGTGGTGGAAATTTCACGCTCACCGGTACCATCGGTTTGTGCTTTAAAAAAGGATAAATCAGGAGCGGTTAATGCCGTCCACTGTTCATTACGATGCGGTAAAAAGCCGCCCAGTTTTTCCCGTTGTTTGCGCATGTACTGTAATTCCGGGCTATCAGTCGGTGGACGATAAAACGGTAAATGCTCTAAATCTTCATCCCGTACCGGAATATCGAACCGATCACGGAAGGCACGAATACTTTCGATATCGAGTTTTTTCACCTGGTGGGCCTGATTCTGGCCTTCGGCTTCAGCACCCATGCCATAACCTTTCACCGTATGTGCCAGAATCACCGTTGGCTGACCTTTGTGGTTCATGGCCGCCTGATAAGCAGCAAACACTTTATACGGATCGTGTCCGCCACGATTTAATTTATAAATGTCGTCGTCGGATAAATCTTTAATAATTTCTTTTAATTCCGGATATTTCTCAAAGAAGTGCTCACGGGTGTATTGCCCGCCTTTGGCTTTGTAGTTCTGGAACTCACCATCCACGGTTTCGTCCATGCGTTTTTGCAGCAACCCTTTACGATCTTTAGCCAGCAGAGGATCCCAGAAACGTCCCCAGACGACTTTAATCACATTCCAGCCTGCACCACGGAACTGACTTTCTAATTCCTGAATAATTTTGCCATTACCACGCACCGGGCCATCCAGCCGCTGCAGGTTGCAGTTAATCACAAAAATTAAATTTTCCAGTTTTTCCCGACCTGCAAGACCAATAGCACCCAGTGTCTCCGGCTCGTCACATTCACCATCACCCAAGAAAGCCCAAACTTTACGATCTTTACGCGGCACTAAACCACGGGCCGACAAATAGCGCATAAAGTGCGCCTGATAAATCGCCTGCAATGGCCCTAACCCCATCGATACCGTTGGAAATTGCCAATAATCCGGCATCAGTTTGGGGTGGGGATAAGAGGATAATCCTGGCCCCAGTGCTTCCTGGCGAAAACGCTCAAGATCCGATTCCTGAAAACGTCCTTCCAAATACGAACGGGCGTAAATACCCGGAGCAACATGACCCTGGTAATACAATAAATCCCCGTGCGGGCATTCTTCACGGTCGGCATTCGGGCCGCGGAAAAAATGGTTAAAGCCCACATCGTATAAGGTTGCACTGGAGGCAAAACTGGAAATATGACCACCTAGATCACCGGCCCCATCTTTATTGGCGCGTAACACCATCGCCAACGCATTCCAGCGCACCAATGAGCGAATACGGCGCTCCATAAATAAATCACCAGGCATCGGCGCTTCATTTTCTGGCGAGATGGTATTGCGATAAGGGGTATTCAAAGCGTATGGCAACGGCATGCCATCTTTTGTTGCACGCTCGGCAATGCGTTCAATCAAAAAGTGCGCGCGTTCCACACCTTCTGCGCGGATCACCGAATGAATAGCATCTTGCCATTCTTTGGTCTCAAGAGGATCAATATCGGTGTAAGGTGCGTTATCCTGATTCCCGTCCATTAGTGGCTCCTGCAATAGCGCACCTGACATGATGGCGCGACAGAGTGTTTGATGCGGTGAGTGAGAACAAATCCTGATTCCAGTATAGTCAAGGGATCAAAGAACGGGCGTGAACCAATCCGTCGCCAAAACAGAGAGACAAAACATGAGCGAATCAACACCACACACAGGCGAGCAAAACGAGCAAACACAGGAAGATCGCGCGGCAGAGCGCCATAAAGAAAAAATGGCTCGTCATAAAGCCAAGGTAGACGCTGCTATAGCCCGTGCTCAGGAAGAACGTGGCGTTGTGATTGTATTAACCGGCACCGGTAAAGGTAAAAGCAGCTCTGGCTTTGGTACCGTCATCAGAACACTGGGCCACGGCTATAAAGCAGGCATTGTTCAATTTATTAAAGGCACCTGGGACTGTGGTGAAGCAACGATTCTTAAACAGCTTGATGGCCTCGAGCATGAAGTGATGGGGTCGGGTTTTACCTGGGAAACCCAGGACAGAGAGCGTGACCAACGCGCATTCGATGCCGTTTGGCCCAAAGCCAAAGCCATGCTGCAAAACCCGGAATTGCGCACCGTGATGTTTGATGAAATCACCTATATGCTGGCTTACAAATTATTAGATTGGGATACGTTAAAAGACGCGCTGGATAATCGCCCAAAAGATCAGAACGTGATTCTGACCGGCCGTGGTGCACCGTCTGCGTTACGTGAATATGCCGACACCGTTACCGACATGAAAATGGAAAAACACGCCTTTAAAGCCGGCGTTAAGGCCCAAGCCGGGATTGAGTGGTAAACACACCGGTACCGGTTCCACAAGCTCCGTCCTTTTCGAACGACCCCAGTGGCTGCGGCCGGGCGTAATAATAGCCTTGTTGCAGCAGGATGTCGGCACCATTAAGAATCGTTGTCTGATCCAGCTGCTCAACCCCTTCGGCGATACACTGCATATTAAATTTGTGGCAAAGGTCACGAATAAATAACAAGGTGTTCTGATCCTGATGTAAACGATCAATAAACGCCTTATCAATTTTGACAAACTGTGCCGGAAGCTGGCTGATATAGGCCAACGATGAATAACCGGTTCCAAAGTCATCAATCGCCAGTTGAAAACCCTGTTCCACCAGTTCATCCAGACAACTATTATTGTCTTCGATCACCGGAACCAGAACACTTTCCGTCAGCTCCAGTACAAAGTCCTGTGGTGTACACTGATATTCGGCCAGTAATGACATGAGTTTACTGACGAAGTCCGGCTGAATTAAATGGGCTCCGGAAATATTAATGGTGATGCGCACATCATCGCTGAAGTTCTGACGAATGACCGGCAGATCCTGACAAACGCGACGAATAACCCAGGATTCTAAATTTGCTATTTTGCCACTGTCTTCCGCTACAGCAATAAACTCCAATGGAGACAAAGGCCCCATGGTCGGATGGTGCCAGCGAATCAACGCTTCCATCAGCACGGTCTGACCATTGTGACCATTAATAATCGGCTGGTAATGCAATTCAAATTGATGATTGGCAATGGCACCATCCATAAACTGCAGGATCTGCGTGCGCCGCAACATATTGGATTCCATGCCCGACTGATACAAAACGGCCCGGTTTCGTCCCTGCTTTTTCGCTTCGTACATGGCTGCATCAGCCTGCACAATTAATTCGTATATATCGGTTGAATCCTGCGGTGCCGAGGCCACTCCAACACTGCCCGACACACGGACCAGGCAGTCATTAGCAACGGTGACTTTACGTGATAAATCATACAGCAGATTATCAGCACGTAACCGTATCTCCGCTTCTTTCAATGCTTCAAGGAAAACAACCACAAATTCATCACCACCCAGGCGGGCACAGATTTTTTTGCCCTCCTGATGCATCAGCACATTCGCCAGATGCCGTAATAATTCATCCCCGGCATTATGACCATAGCTATCATTGATGGGCTTAAAACCGTCCAGATCAATATAAAACAGAGTGTAATCATCACCTTTGTGACTGCTCATATACTGCAGTAAACCACGGCGGTTTAATAAACCCGTTAATAAATCAGAACGCGCTTCATTGGCCGTTTCGATCTCGCGCAGTTTGCGTTCCTGAATATCAATCAGTGTCAGTACATAATAAGGCGCGCGTTCACTGTTGTGCTGCCCGGCACTGTGTTGAATCGAGACTTCAGCATGATGCCAACGCATACCCAGCTGGGTATTTAATTCGATATCGTGACCCAAGGACCCCATCGATTGGATATAACTGAGGCCGGTTTCCTGCGGTAAGATGCTCTGCAACTCAATAACATCCGCACCAAACTGCTCCTGAAATGGTGGGTTACTACTGATCAGCGTGCCATAACGATCAAACAGAACCGCCATCGCTGCCGATGGGATATCACCTGCATTCAGCAGCTCCGGAGAATATTGCCCTTCTAGCAACATAGCTAAGCGCTGGATGCCATCGTCCGCAGTTATCCAGACACCCGACAAGCGGATAAATACCCGTTTTTTGATGCCCTTAGGAGTAATTTCCCACCAAACATCCACTTGTTCATGCTGGGTAAAACGCTCCAGGTAACCATGTAAGGTTTGTTGAACAGCTTCGGATTGATCTTGCGAGAAGTCTCGCTGACAAAATTCTTCCAGGCTGTCAGCCTCCCAAAGACTGAGCGCAGCGTGGTTAGCCCAGACCATTTTTTGACCAACAACGTCATAGACCCAGATCGGCGATCTGAGTTGACCTGCGGTTAAAGTATTCAGGTGAGGCAACATCATGTACAGCTACTGAGAATCCAAGGGAACCTAGCCAAATATAAGGGTGAACTGAGCATATTAATAAACACAGCAGTTACACACTTTGCTGTACGAATTAAAGACGCTAATACAGAAAAAGTACAGGTTTAAACCGTTACTTTTAGGAGGTTTAACCGATATTGTCAGATTTGATTTTTATAAATTCTGAAAAAGAAGTCTCAGAATAATTCTGAGACTTCGATTATTGAAGATATTCACGCAGATCATTGGCTGACATAGGTTTAGCAAACAGATAACCCTGAAAATAATCGCAGCCAAAGTTACTTAACATACGCGCCTGATGCGCTGTCTCAACACCCTCGGCCAGCACAGACATGCCGTAATTTTTACCAATCGCGATGATATTTTTAATCATCTTCCGGGCTTTTTCATCGCGGGTAATGTCATCAACAAAACTTTTGTCGACCTTCAACTCATCAATGGGCAGCTTCTGCAGTACATTAAGTGATGAATAGCCGGTACCAAAATCGTCTAAAGAAATGTTAAACCCCTTAGTTTGCAGCTCAATGATAATACGGCCGACGTTATTCATATCTTCAATGAACAGGTTTTCAGTAATCTCCAGAATAATATCCTGAGGCTGAAACTGATACTGGCAGACCTGTGCCATCAAACCATCAATAAAGCTGCTGTGCATCAATTGACGTACGGAAATATTAATCGACACCGTAAAACTTTTGCCCGACTGCTGCCGTAACTGACTCATTTCACTTAAAGTTCGCTCAACAACAAATGCCCCCAATGTCGTCATCAGATCACTGGTCTCAGCAATCGGAATAAACCGGGCCGGTGAAATAAAGCCCATTTCAGGATGAAGCCAACGCACCAAAGCTTCCACACCAATCATTTGGCCATGGTGATCCACCTGAGGCTGATAAAACATATACAGCTCATCGGTACCAATGGCACTGCGTAATGCTTGTTCAATGCGATAGTTTTTCAGATAAGCGTTATCCACATCGTGCTGATAAAACTCAATACCGGTTTTATCCGATTTGGCTTTATACATGGCCACATCCGCCGCCCGTAATAAAGCATTGAGGTTCTGGCCATGCTGCGGATAACAAGCAACTCCAATGCTGACTTCGACGTGTAATTTCAGGCCCTGAATCCAATTGGCACCCTGTAATGTTGACGCCAGCTGCTCACATTTTTGAGTTAACTTATCTTCCCTGCACTCCGGTGTGACTACGACAAACTCATCGCTGCCCAGGCGGACGAGAAATTCATCGGTAACCAAAGCAGTTTGCATTTTATTGCCCATTTGCTTCAACACCTGATCACCATAATCATGACCGAAGCTATCATTAATCCCCTTAAAATTATTGATATCGAGAAACAGCAGCGAAAAGCCATCCGGATTGGTGTGAACCAGCTGCTGTATATGATTGATCAGGTATTGACGATTGGGTAACTGCGTTAATGCATCATGGGTGGCAAGGTATTCCAGTTGTTTAATCGTTTGTTTCTCTGAGCGAACAATCGAGCGAAACAGAGAAAAAACCATCACCTGAACAAATACAAAGATGACCACATAAATCATCATCGAGGCGATAAACTGTTTGAAAGTATCCAGCAAACAGCTGGAAGCAAAGACCCAGAGTTCATGCTTGGGTTCGTACACAGCCGCTTCTATACGGTACCCTTTTGGATGATGAACAATATAAGTGCGGGCTTCTTTCAATGCTTTTACAGCCGCCAGCGCTTGTCCGTTGCGTGTTAGCTGCAACAGGCTTGCATCTAACCGCTCAGGATTAATTGGGCTCTGGTATATCTCATCCAGATCATCATTCACGGATGATTGGTATTGAAAATAATGATCCCGATCTCGTACCAGGCTGACTTCATCCGTGTTGGAAAAGTGCAGGTCCTTCTCAAAAATACGGGCGCCACCTTCAATTTTAATCCCCGCCGTCATCACCGCGATGACGTTACCTTGTTCATTACGCAGCGCTTTCCGGATTGGAATTCCCCATGAGCCAATGGCTTTGAGAAAATAAGTTCTCCCCAACACCATGCCAGAGGCTTGCAGGGTATACAGAAAGGAGTCTCGACTGGCTTCCTGGTGCAATAGATTGGGCAGCTGCTCACGATCTTGTGCCGAATTAACCAGTACCAGCTGACCGTCAGGGCGTGCCAGACCAAAGCCAATGACTGAAGGGTTGATAACCATCAAATCGTCCAACAACTTTGGGGAGCGAACATCATTCAGATCCTGATATTCATTCAGCAGTTGCTGTCCAAGCAGATCCAGTAACATCTCATGGCTAAGAAGAATGGCTTCAATACTGGATGCCACCTGCTCAGCCCGATGAGCTTGCTGCTGTTTCTGACTTTCAACTAAATTATCCCAACGCATGTACGTTGACATCACAGCCAACAGCACGCTGATCACAACAAACAGCGCGTATAATAGCCAGGTGTTTTTCTTTAACAGTGCCATACCAACAATAACCACACGACTTCAATTGGCCGGGAGCATGACCTGCAATTAGCCCGGTCACGACAGCACCATCGATGAAATGATTGCCTAAATAATGGCGAAGGATAGAAAAGCAAAAAGGACTCTGCCAGACAGAGTTACAAGAGTGTGACTTAAATCAACGGTTGTTTACTGAATAAAGTATCAATAGTTACGTTTTGGCCCTGGTCAACAGAGCCAAAACGTGGATTAAGAAAAACAGCGTTAACGAATAAAGCGGTTATCCGAGCGGAAATCATTGCCGGCATATAAATCCGATAACAACACCGCCGCACCACTTGGCTGAACAATCCGGGCGTGATTACGGCGTAACTTACGCGGCTCTTCAACACCACATGAATGGGCAATAATGCCCACTTCCTGCACCATGGAATCGACGTATTGTGCGACCCGTTGAGCTTTATCTGCCACCACCAGGCCATTCTGCAGTTTTGGATTGTGGGTGGTAATCCCGGTTGGGCACTGGTTGTTATTACATTGCAGCGCCTGAATACACCCCAACGCAAACATAAAACCACGGGCGGATACGACAAAGTCGGCACCGGTACAAAGCGCCCAGGCCACCCGGTCCGGATTGATGAGTTTACCCGAAGCAATCACCCGCACACGCGGGCGTAAATTAAAGCCATCCAGCGTGTCGATCAGCATAGGTAACGACTGATTCAGCGGTAAGCCCATATAATCCAGCAACGGTTGTGGCGCCGCTCCGGTTCCGCCTTCAGCACCATCGAGCGTAATAAAGTCAGGGGCACTTTCAATGCCGCGCTGAATAATTTCGTGGCATAACTCGTGAATCCAGTCCATGCCGCCCAACACGGTTTTGAAACCAACCGGCTTACCCGTCACGGAGCGGATATGAGCGATCATATCCAGCAGATCATCCACCGAACGAATATCCGGATGGCCATTCGGGCTGATGGAGTCTTCACCTTCTGCGATGCCACGAATCGCCGCAATTTCAGCCGTCACTTTTGAACCAGGTAACATCCCGCCTTTGCCTGGCTTAGCGCCCTGACTGAGCTTGATTTCGAACATCCGCACTTGCTCATGAGCAGCAATTTCGCGCAGCTTATCGTCATCCAGCTGTCCATCCGGTGTCCTGACACCGTATTTAGCCGTACCAATCTGAGCCACCAGATCACAACCACTCTCCAGATGAAACGGAGAAATACCGCCCTCACCGGAATTCATCCAACAGCCTGCCTGTTTAGCACCATGGGACAGCGCCTGAATGGCAGGCTTCGACAATGCACCATAACTCATGGCAGAAATATTGATCACAGAGCGGGTGGTATACGGATGACGACAATGTTTGCCAATGGTGATATCAGCAGGCTCAGCAAAGGTCTGTTTTAAGGCCGGAAAGGGGCTATTCACAAACAGTACGGTTCCCGGAATGTCGAGACGCCGGGTCGAACCAAATGCGACAGTGGTATTCACTTTTTTTGCGGCTTTGTAGGCCCAGGCCCGCTCCGCCCGGTTAAACGGCATCTCTTCACGGTCCATGGCAAAGAAATACTGGCGGAAAAACTCGCCCAGATGCTCAAAGGTGTAACGGAAACGACCGATCACCGGGAAGTTACGCCTGACGGTATGACGAGTCTGAGTCACATCAATGATATACGCCATCACCACCCAAAGTATCCCGCCAATCACCAGCGCCGCGAGCAGCCCCAACAGGATCAACAAACCATAGGCATCCGCCAACAAAATTTTCTCGGGCATAACGCTCTCTCTCATCTTTTTTTACAGAGTACTGTGCTCAGGTTATGGATAAAAGTCACAGCTGTTATGAAAGGCAGTTTTATTGAGCTATCGCACACGCCCACAAAGAAACGTTATTTGGCCTTTCCCTTCAACACGAATCACTAAGTACACACCATTTATGACAGTAGTGTCTTCTTGTCTGGAATTTTTCAATCATTATCTATACATTACCTATACATAAAATCTACAATCAGTATATGAAACTCGGTATTATCCTGGGCGATCAGCTCACACATCAACTGGCCAGCCTGAGAGCATTAAACCCTCAGACAGATCTCTTGTTGCTCGCTGAAGTTGCCGAAGAGGCCCAGTATGTCGCCCATCATCAGCAAAAAATTGCCCTGCTATTCAGTGCAATGCGCCATTTTGCAGAGGAGTTACAGCAACAGGGCTGGCGGGTTATTTACCATCAATTTGATCGCAACAGCCCAAGACAATCGCTGCTGGACGTAATTGCCTGGTGTTGTAGCCAGCACTCTGATCCAGCAAATCCATTTGAAGCCGTCGTTGTCACTGAGTGTGGTGAGCATCGACTGCAGCACGCCATCGATGAGCAGTGGCAAGAAACACTCGGCATCAGCGTTGAGTGTTATGAAGATGATCGTTTTATCTGCTCAGCGGATGAGTTCCGTCGCTGGGCCTCTGGGCGCAAACAACTGCGCATGGAATATTTTTATCGTGAAATGCGTCGTAAAACCGGTTTGTTAATGGATCAGGACAAACCGATTGGCGATCAGTGGAATTTCGACCAGGACAACCGCAAACGATACAACGGCGAAGTGCCTTTGGTTCCCCGTGTTGTTCACCCAAGGGACGCAATTGACCAGGAAGTGCTGACTCTGGTGGCAGAAGCGTTTGCTGACCATCCGGGAACACTGGAGCATTTTCATTGGGCCACTACCCGGCAACAAGCACTGAACGAGCTGGAGCATTTTATTCAGTATCGCCTGCCCAGTTTTGGTACCTATCAGGACGCTATGAAAAGTGGCGAGCACACCCTGTTTCATAGCCTGATTTCGCCATATTTAAACTGTGGATTATTAACCGCGCTGGAAGTCTGTGAAAAAGCCGAACAAGCCTATGTTAACCAACAGGCTCCGCTGAATGCGGTTGAAGGTTTTATCCGTCAGGTTATTGGTTGGCGTGAATACGTCCGGGGAATTTATTGGTTATGGATGCCCGACTACGCCACGCTCAACCATCTGGATAATTACCGTTCATTACCGGCTTATTACTGGCACGGAAAAACCCGCATGCATTGCATGAGTCAGTGTTTTGAAAACACCTTTCAACATGCTTATGCCCACCATATTCAACGCCTGATGATTACCGGAAATTTTGCGTTATTGGCCGGTATCGAACCACAACAAATAGGCGAATGGTATCTGGCGGTGTATGCCGACGCCTATGAATGGGTCGAGCTGCCCAACACCCACGGCATGGTGATGTTTGCTGATGGTGGCCGTCTTGGCAGCAAACCTTACGCCGCCTCGGGTAACTACATCAACAAAATGTCGGATTATTGCAAACACTGCGAATACAAGGTGACAACCGCTACCGACAACAACAGCTGCCCGTTTAACAGTTTGTATTGGCACTTTATTCAACGTCACCAGCAACAGTTCGGAAACAATCCAAGAATGAGCATGGTGTATCGCAACTGGCAAAAAATGAATGATGAAAAAAAACAAGCACTGATTCAACGAGCCGATTATTTATTGGCAAACATTGATGAACTTTAACCGGCTTCAACTGCAACCCATAAATTAACTATGACCTATAAATTTAATCATGGAGTTCAAAATTAATTATGGCTCATAAAAAACTGAATTTACCTGAAAAAACCTGCCACCACTGCCAGCGCCCATTTGCCTGGCGTAAGAAATGGCAGCGTTGTTGGCAAGACGTTAAATATTGCAGCGATGCCTGTCGTGCACTCAGTAAAAAGAAAAAACACGAACACAAGGCCGCTCAAAATCTATGTGCTGCGGCACAGGTCGAAGATGAATTTTGATGAATAACGACTTTAACATTATCTGGCTGCGTAACGATTTACGCCTGCATGACAACCCGGCATTTGAGTTGGCAAACCAATCCGGATTGCCGATCAGTGTGGTTTTTATTGTCCCGGAATTCTGGCTGGATGCAGACGCCAGCACACCGTTTTCTTATCCCGAATCGTATTTGAATACATCAGGCCTGGTACGCATCAGCAAACCCAAAGCACGTTTCTTACGTGCCAGTTTAATTGATCTGCAAAGACAGCTGTATCGTCAGAATATTCAGTTGCAGATGGTTTATGGCGACCCGGTTTCACTTTTTGCACAATGGCAACAACAAGGGCTGCAACAGGTTTTCACCCAACAGGCGCAAGCTCCGGAGGAAAACTATTGGCTCAACGCAATCCGCCAACAGGGCACCGACTTAACCACCTATAACAACCAGACGTTATTCAGTGAAGCGCAGTTGCAGGATGCCGGTTTATCGTTAACCGCCGGGCAATGGCCAGACAGTTTCAGTGGCTTTCGCCGCCGTGTAGAAAAGCACCTGAATGCTGATTTAATTAAGGCAAATCCGCCGGTAGCACTCACGGTGGATGACTATGATCTTCAGGATCATGACTTACAAGGTCATGCTTTACAGAACAGAAGCAGTCAACGTTATCCATCTGTCCCTTGGCCAACGGATTTTTCCGGACAAAACGATCACCTGCCATCATCACGATTTAATTTACCGGGAGGTGAAGATAACGGCCTGGCCCGACTATCGGCGTATATCTGGCAATACGATGGCCTTAATCGTTATAAAACAACACGCAATCAACTGACAGGGCAAAATTTCAGTTCCTTTTTCAGCGCCTACCTGGCCTGGGGTTGTTTATCGGCCAAACGTGTTCTGCAGGAAATACGTTATTTTGAGCATGAATTACAAGCCAATGAACATTCCCAGTGGCTGTATTTTGAATTGTTGTGGCGTGAATATTTTCACTGGAGTATGCGCATTCACGGTCGCGAATATTTTCGTTACTCTGGCTTGGCACAGCACAATCATTTTCAACCGGCACCCATCAACCCACAGCATTGGCAGGCCTGGAATAATGCCACAACGGGGGTTCCTATGATTGACGCCGGATTAAAAGAACTGATTCACAGTGGTTATTGTTCTAATCGCATGCGCCAGAATCTGGCCAGTTATTTTATTCATGAACTGCAGCTGGACTGGCGTCTGGGTGCACAATTTTTTGAACAGCATCTGATTGATTTTGATGTCGCCATTAACTGGGGAAACTGGGCTTACTTAGCCGGGGTTGGCAATGATCCGCAACATCATCCGGATTCCGCTCAAAAAACACCTGGTGGTCAGGCACAAGGGCGCTGGTTTTCTATGAATAAACAACTGCAGCAATATGACCCACAATTGCACCATATTCACCAGTGGTTACCAGAACTCAGCGGCCAGGACTTAGCACAAGTACAGGCGCACAGCTGTGGACAACAAACTCTGGCGCATTATCCAGCACCCGTCATGCCAGTAGCTATTAGTTAAGGTTTGTTCCAGCGATGTTGCAACTGGTTTGGTTTAAGCGTGATTTACGCGCCGCAGATCATCAGGCGTTAGCACAAGCCGCCAAACAAGGGCCTGTGATTGCCTTTTATTGTTTTGAACCAGGATACTGGCAACAATCCGATACCAGCTTGCGTCAGTGGCTGTTTATTAAAGAATCATTAGAGGATTTAAATCAGCAGCTGCAACAGCAACTAGTGATTGCAGTGGGTGACGTTGCGGCGTTTTTAACGCAGATACAACAACGTTTTGGCAGCTTCTGTTTACACAGCCATGAAGAAACCGGTAATTATTGGACGTTTCAGCGTGATATAGCGGTGAAACACTGGTGTCAGCAACACCAGATTCACTGGCAGGAATACTCACAATTCGGAGTGTTTCGCCCCAACCCAAACCGCGACCATTGGGCAAAAAACTGGCAACAATTTATTCACTCAGATTTAACTGACGTGACCACTATTCAGTGGCAAAAACAGCCGTGGCAAACACACGATTTACAAGGTATGACAGGTGTAGAAGCAGTAACCGATGTCAATGACTTAGCCCAACTCTCAAACCGGGTTAACGACCAAACCCCTTGTCCGGGCAAACAACCCGGCGGACGCCAGCAGGCATTCGCCATATTAAACAGCTTTTTAAGGCAGCGCGGCGAGTTTTATCGTTCGTCCATCAGCTCACCAATCACGGCACAAAATGCCTGCTCGCGACTGAGCCCCTATCTGGCTTACGGCTGTATCAGCATGAAAGAAACGTATCAGATTCTGATGGCAGCCCGGCAGTATTTTCGCCAGCATCCGGATAAAAAAACACATTGGAATAACAGCCTGAAAGCGTTTGAAAGCCGTTTATGGTGGCACTGTCATTTTATTCAGAAGCTGGAAGACGAGCCAGAGATGGAATGGCAAAACCTACACCCGGCTTACAATCAGATACGGCAGAATTATCATCCGCAGTGGTTGTCAGCCTGGCAGCAGGGAAAAACTGGCTGGCCACTGGTGGATGCCTGCATGCGTTATTTGCAGCACCACGGCTGGATCAATTTCCGCATGCGCGCCATGTTAGTGTCGATTGCCAGCTATACACTGTGGCTCCCCTGGCAGACAACCGCCCCTGTACTGGCGCGTTTATTTGTCGATTATGAGCCCGGCATTCATTACCCACAGGTACAAATGCAGTCTGGCACAACCGGCATCAATATTCCCCGTATGTATAACCCAACCCTGCAGGCGCAGAAACAAGACCCACACGGGCATTTTATTCGCCAATGGATTCCGGAATTAAAATATGTGCCCAATAGCTGGATTCACCAGCCCTGGTTAATGCCTGACGCATTAAAAACTCAATATCAGTCACAAGACTATGCAATCCCTCCGGTTGATTTTTCACAAGCCAGCCGACAAGCCAAACAAGCGATTAAAACCGTACGCCAAAGCGACTTTTATTCACACGCTGAGAAAATTGGTAAAAAACACGGGTCGCGAAAACGAACGCCGACCAGAAAAGTATCGCGAACGACTAACAAAAAAGCCACGGATACACAGCAGCTTTCTCTTTTTTAATTGTTTTTAACTTAGAAGTGGCCACCAGCAATCAGCCATCAGCCATCAGCCATCAGCCATCAGTGTACAACGGGTAAGGTAGAACTTTCAGCGGCCAGCTGGTTATTGCCATAAGCCACTTCAATGGCATTGCTGCATTCACGTACCGGTTGCCCGACCATTTCGTCGTAAGCGCTTTGGTGTTTGATCACAAAAGACTGTGCAGGAAACTTTTCAAACATCGCCTGAAACGACAATACGTTATAACTGCGTAACAGTTTTCCCTTATCATCGGTGACATAATGTTCTTCTCCGTCGATCATGACCGAGGCCTGATACAGGCAAAGATCCAGAGAATGAATGATGACTTTTTCGATCGTTTTTACTTTTTTAAGATCACGAATACGGATGGTCATAAAAGCCTCCTTTTAAGAGTTTTTATTTTAACCTAATCGAGATTTTTTGAGTAAAAAAAGCGACCATAATGGCCGCTTTTTGGGGTGCTGCTTCAGGTTACTGAAGTGAAAGCAGATACAGCGTAGGGTGCTGCTATTGGATCATTCGCTCATCCTGACAAATGATCATCCATACGGTGTCACGCCGTTGGTGTAATGTTTTTCACATTTTTTGCGGTGAAGTAGGCAAAACCTCCTTCAGAGTCTCCCACCTCAATACGGTTTGGCGACAATGGTGAACTTTTAATCGCTGCGATATAAATACCATGGCTTGCAACCAGATTTTTATCCACGTCGCTGAATTGTGGTTGTGAAAAAGCAAAGGTTTTGCGCTCACATCCGCGTTCTAATGTCAGAATCAGTTGTGCATCCGTCAACTCGTTAGCCCGTGAAAAGTTCACATAGGTAACGCGATATCCCTGATCAAATTCATAAAGGTTCTGCTCTAAGGTCTGGCGACTGATGCTCATAATGTAAAACTAACCTGCTATCTGCTGTGACAAAGTGAGGTAATCACTTGGATATCTATAGGTTTAGCTGCTTACTGATTTCATCGCAATGTGCGCTAACACAAAACTACAGTCTTTTTTGTAACCGTCAAAAGTGGCGGTTATTTGTCGGAAAAAGTGTATGAAAACAAGGATTTGTCAGGCCAGACAGGTGTCAAATTATTGTGCATTACAGAACTACACAGGGCATTACACAACTACAAACCCTGTATATCTGTACAAATGTTAATCAGGCCAAAAGACCTTACCACTCATGATGAATTCGTTTCAGAGATTGCTCAATACTGACAAATTTATACTGAAAGCCGCTCTTTAACAGCTGCTGTGGTTGCACTCGCTGCCCTTCTAACAACAATTCAGACATCTCGCCAAATAACATTTTGGCTACCCATTCGTGCATAGGAAACAGAGCGGGTCGTTTCAGTTCAGCTGCCAATACCCGGGTAAATTCACGGTTAGTCACCGCCTTAGGCGCCGTCATATTAACCGCACCCTGCAGGCCCGATTCACAGATATGCTGTATTGCCCGCGCGTAGTCCTCAAGATCAATCCACGACAAGACCTGCTCCCCAGAACCAATAACACCACCAAGGCCAAACGAGAAAGGAAGCCACAAACGTTTCAGCATGCCGCCGCCAGGACCCAACACAATGCCTGTACGTAACCAAACACAACGCTGGCTCAGTGTCGAAAACTCCTGAGCAATAGTCTCCCAGTCACGACATAAGTGAGCGGCAAAACCCTCACCATGATCGTTATTTTCCGTCAGGCTACTGCCCTGCTGGGCGTCATGAGTGAAACTGCCGTAATAGCCAACCGCAGAACCGGATAACACCAGTTCAAACGATTGTTGCGAACGCTTGGCCCACTGTAATAGATCGCGGGTCAGATCAACCCGTGACTGACGCAACATATCTTTGCGTGCATCACTCCAGCGCTTATCAGCAATGCCTTCCCCGGCAAGATTCACCAGCCAGTCAAATGATTCATTTAACTGGGCGAGACTGTCGACGGCACGGACATGACCGTTAAAACGCTCAATCACGCGTGAAGGACGACGGGTAAACACCACAACCTGATGACCCGCTTTCAGCCAATCGTCGATCAAACGACTGCCAATAAAACCACTGCCACCGGTGATTAATATGCGTTTACTCATGCGCTTCTCCTGCAATCTTTTAAACGGGAATGGAAACGGTCGTATAAAGAACGCGACACATTTTTTCAGAGTAGCAATCAGGACGATTGCTGTGCGCAAAGATCACAGGGATGTGGCTTTTTGCGCACCGTTGAAAAAGTGTGTCGCGTTCGGCAACTCGTGTAGAGCTGCGTATCAATCAGAACTGTGCTTTTATCAGAACTGTTCTAATGTCATCGCCATCAGGCTGTCTTTACCGGCTTCGATTTCGGTCAGCAGGCTGCTGGTTTGTGGCAGAATTTTCGCCATATAAAACTCAGCACTGTGCAGTTTTGCCTGATAGAAATCGGTTTCGGTACTGCCAGCATCCAGCTGCTGACGCGCCACCAGAGCCATTTTGCTCCAGAAATAGGCTAACGCCGTTAAAGCCATCAAACGCAAGTATGGCGTCGCCGCAGAACCAGCCTGTTCACGGTCGACCATGCCGTTTTGCATTAGCCACATGGTGGCTTTCTGCAGCTTAGCCATCGACGCTTTCAGCTCACCTACATGCGGCGCATCTTCGTTTTCTTTGGCGTAGCTTTCTAACATAGCAAAGAAACGCTTCAGTGGACGGCCACCTGCCATACCCAGTTTACGACCCACCAGATCCAACGCCTGAATACCATTGGTACCTTCATAGATACGGGTGATACGGGCATCACGCACATATTGCTCAACCGGCCAGTCCTGAGTGAAACCATTACCACCCATCAACTGCAGGCCATCATTGGCACAGAAGAAGCCTTCATCAGTCAGGAACGCTTTCACCACAGGGGTTAATAACTGAACCATATCATCGGCGTGTTCACGTGCTTCTGGTGTTTCACCGTGGTTGGAAATATCCAGCTGCATCGCCGTGAAATAAGCCAGAGCACGGCCGCCTTCAATGGTGGCTTTCTGACGTAACAGCATGCGACGCACATCCGGATGCACAATGATGCAATCAGCCGCCTGATCCGGTTCTTGTGGACCCGACAAAGAACGGCTTTGACGACGATCTTTAGCAAACCCCAGCGAGGTCTGATAAGCCGCTTCTGCCACGCCTAAACCCTGTAAACCAACCATCAGGCGAGCGCTGTTCATCATGACGAACATGGCCTGTAAGCCTTTGTGTGGTTCACCGATGAGCCAGCCTTTAGCTTCTTCAAAGTTCATCACACAGGTAGCCGAACCTTTAATACCCATTTTGTGTTCCAGACCACCACAGAAAGCCGGGTTACGACTTCCGTCATCCAGGAACTTCGGCACCAGGAACAGCGAAATACCTTTTGAGCCACCCGGTGCATCCGGCAGTTTTGCCAGCACCAGATGAACAATGTTATCCGCCAGGTCATGCTCACCGCCGGTGATCCAGATCTTAGTACCGGAAATAGCGTAAGAACCGTCAGCCTGAGGCTCAGCCTTGGTACGGATCAGACCCAGGTCGGTACCACAGTGAGGCTCGGTCAGACACATAGTGCCAGTCCACTCACCGCTGATCAGCTGAGGCAGAAACTTGTTTTTCAGCTCATCCGAACCGTAACTGGTGAGTGCATTAATAGCGCCATGAGTCAGGCCCGGATACATACCTAATGACAGGTTAGCCGAACACACCATCTCTTCTGCCAGTGTGTTCAGTGTGTGAGGCAGACCCTGACCACCGTATTCCACCGGTGAGGACAACGCTGTCCAGCCGTTTTCAGCAAACTGCTTGTACGCCTCTTTAAAACCCGTTGGTGTCGTCACACTTTTGGTTTCAGGGTCGTATTGGCAGCCTTCACGGTCACCCGAGGTATTCAGAGGGGCCATGACATTTTCAGCCAGCTTAGCACCCTCCGTCAGCATGGCATCCATGATCTCGCGAGTCGCATCTTCAAAACCCGGCAGAGACGGCAGAATCTCGTCCCCTTTCAAAACTTCATACAATACGAATTGCATATCGCGCAGTGGCGCCTGATACGTCATTTTTCTATCCTCGTGGTCAATTTTCTATCTTCGTGATCAATGTCACTAAGCAATCATGTGTCGTTGACGTTACGCTATGCTCTAACACCCATAGCTATACATAAGTTATACATATTTTATTTAATTAGGCAAATACTGATACAATCATTCCATCGATAATCACGACGATCTGACCATGGCCCACAAACAAACGACATGGCAAAATAACACTCGTCAATTGAATTAGTTGTACAACTAATCGTAAGAAGTTGATTAATTTGAAGTTGATTAATACAGAGTCATAGGAGTTTTCATGGCGCACATTGCAATTATTGGCGCAGGCATGGCAGGGCTGAGTGCTTTGCAGTCTCTGAAACAGTCTGGCCACCAGGTCACTGTTTTTGAGAAAAGTCGCGGTTCTGGCGGCCGCCTGGCCACCAAAAAGGTGGGTAATGCCAGCTGGGATATGGGGGCACAGTTCATGCGCAGCCATCATTCTGAGTTCAGCAAAGTGTTGCGTCAGTGGGAGCTTGACGGATGGGTGAAACACTGGAATTTTCAACCACATGTCATCGATGCCGATGGCATTCGTCGTTCCGCCGATGACGTTGAACGTTTTGTTGGCGTGAGCCGTATGACGGCATTGAGCCGCAAATTACTGGAAGCTGCCGATGAGTTTGTTGCCTCAACCCGGATTGTTGACTGCCAATATCACCAGGGTAAGTGGTCACTTACTGCGGATGACAATCGTACCTTTGACGGTTTTGATGGTCTGGTAATCAATACTCCACCGCAACAGGCGAAACCTCTGTTACAAAACCCGGCACCAGAACTGGCACAACGTTGCGATGTCGACATGATGCCCGCCTGGACACTGTTGTTGGCATTTGATCAACCACTGACGTCGCCTAACCGCGAAGAAGACATCAAAGCGGCCTTTGTGCACCATCCGATTATCGATTTTATTGCTCAGAATTCGGACAAACCAGAGCGCGACAAACCGGCTGACGGTTCGCCACAAACTTGGACGATACACGCAAACCATCACTGGACACGTGAGCATGCCGAAAGTCCTCGCGAGTGGGTACAACAACAAATGCTGGATGCGTTTTTTGAAGTAATGCGCCAGCCAGTAAAAGTCACCAGTGAAATCTGGCTGCACCGCTGGTTATACGCCATTGTTGATCAACCATTACATTGTGGCGCGCTGCAATCGGCAAACCTGCCACTGACCGTATGTGGCGACTGGTTGGAACAAGGTGCAATCGAAGGTGCCTGGCTAAGTGGCCAGAAAGCGTCTCAATTACTTCAACAACGCCTGTAACTACAACGCCTGTAACTACAACGCCTGTAACTACAACGTCTGTAACTACGATCGCAAGGGGATTTCTATGGCGAACAAGGCCTCCGTTCTATTGGCCCATGGCAGCAGTGATGCCAACTGGCTGGCACCGTTTCAGACGTTGCTGGAACACATTCGCAGCGAGCTGCATGACAGTGAGCGAGTTGAGCTGGCTTACATGGAGCTGGCCGAGCCCAGTATGGAGCAGTCCATTACTGAGCTGGTTAAACAGGGTTATCAACACGTGGATATCCTGCCACTGTTTTTTGCCGCTGGTCGTCACCTGCGTAAAGACGTACCGAATATGCTGGAAGCGCTGCAGCAACAGCTACAGCAGCAAGGCCATCAGGTTGAGCTAACCCTTCACCCACCAATTGGTCTTGAGCCAGAAATGGCCAGCGCTATCAGCCAGGTGGTTGTCCGCAAATTGTCCTGACCCTTTCTCGCACGACGCCTGGCTGCCATCAGCCAGGCTATTCAAAGCCATCAGACAAATCCTCCAAAGCAATCTCACCAACAACAAAGTCCTCATTATCCTTACGGGTAGTAAGCCTATACAAAAATATAATTACTTATACAAAAAGTGTTTGACTTGTAGAACTTCTGAGTGCAAATTAAATCTTGTACAAAGTTATACCAGAGGTTGTACAAGAAATGACGGCATTATCATCTTCACACGCCAGCGAATTATCCCAACCAAAAATCCAGATTGGCATCAGTGCCTGCCTGATGGGCCATGAAGTTCGTTTTGATGGCGGCCACAAACGTTCACGTTTCTGTACCGACGTGTTGTCAGATTATTTTGACTACGTACCTCTGTGTCCGGAAGTAGCGATTGGCATGGGCACCCCTCGCCAGCCGATTCGTCTGGTCAGCGACGATAACAAAGGGGTTGTTGACGACAGCACTGAAGTTTTTGCCCGCGGTACACGCGATGAAACACTGGATGTGAGTGATGACCTCCGTCAGTACGGCCGAATGCAGGGGCAACAGCAACAAAATCTGTGCGGCTATATTTTCATGCAAAAGAGTCCGAGCTGTGGTCTGTTTGGGGTCAAACGTTATCTCAGCAATGGGATGCCAGAGGGTTCTACCCGCGGCTTGTACGCCGATGAGTTCTGCAAACAACAGCCGTTATTACCCGTTGAAGAAGCAGGTCGTCTGAACGATCCGGGGCTGCGTGAAAATTTTCTGGTGCGGGTATTCACTTACAGCGACTGGCAACAGTTTTCTGCTCAGCCGTACAGCGCCAAAGATCTGATCGAATTTCATGCCCGCTACAAATACCTGGTGATGGCTCACAGCCAATCGCATTACAAATCGCTGGGCCGTTTGTTAGCCGATTTATCCGGCAAAGATATTCGCCAGATCGGCCAGGAATATTTCAGTGAGCTGATGCAGGCATTGGCAAAACCGGCTTCCCGTAAAATGCACACCAATACCCTGATGCATCTGCAGGGTTATCTGAAAAACCGTTTATCAACGGATGACAAGCAGGAATTAACCGATGTGATTCATCAGTATCACAAAGCCATTGTGCCGTTAATCGTGCCGTTAACCCTGCTTAAGCATCATTTAAAAAACCATCAGGAAGTGAATCAGTACGCCTGGCAGCAAGTTTATTTAAACCCTTACCCCTACGAGCTGGGGCTGCGTAATGACATCTGATATCGATAATACAGCGATGGATAAGGTCGACGATTTTTCTGGCCATTATCCTATTCGTGAATTTGCCCGACTGACCGGCGTTAACCCCGTGACTCTGCGTGCCTGGGAACGACGTTATGGCATTATTCAGCCACAACGAACCGACAAAGGTCATCGCTTTTATCGGGAAGTTGATATTCAGCGAATTAAAAACATCCTTTATTGGCTCGATCAGGGTTACCCGATTCGTCAGGTAAAACTGTTATTGCAAAACGACCAGCCCCCCAGTGAACAAGATGATGGCTGGCAAAGTATTCGTGAGCAGCACATTGCCTATCTTTCAAAAGGGCAACTACAACCGCTGGATCATTTTATTACCGAAGGGTTAGCCAACTACCCGATGGCCGTTTATTACGAACGTTGCCTGCAGCCTGTTATGGCTTTTCTGCAATCAGAGCCTCTGCTGTATCAGTTGTACTGCCAGCAATTAAAACGCAAATTAATTTGTCTTAGTCATCATCAACAAAAGCACAACACCGGGCCGGTGCTATTGCTGGTTAGTAACCATTACCAACATGAAATTGCCATGTACGCCATGGCTTATGCCTTGGGGGCTGCGGCTTTTCGGGTAGAGGTATATTGCCAGGCGATTTCGCCGACTGAACTGAGCGATTTAATTGAGTTGCTGGGTTGTAGCCAGTTATGGGCGGACCTGTCGCCATCCGTATCCGGTAAAGCGGAACAATGGCTGCAGCAATTAAATTACCTGCACCAGCAGCTACCTGTTTTTTCCAGTATCAGTCGTGATGAGGCCGGTGACAACAGTGAAATTCTGCATTTACCTGAGCGTTTCTCCGACCAGCTGGCTTTTTTTATTCAGCATCAAACCACAGGAGAAAACGCATGACACGGTTAGTCTGGTTCCGCAAAGACCTTCGTACACGTGATAACCCAGCACTGTTTTGCGCCTGCCAGGCAAGCGCTGATGAAAAACTGGTCGCGGTGTTTTGCCTCACCGAACAACAATGGCAACAACACGGTATGGGGAAACGTCAGATACAGCTGCTGAAAAATGCCGTGTATGAGCTACAGCAAGAGTTGCGTAGCCTGAATATCCCATTGCTGATTATTGATTCACAAACGTTCGACAACAGCGTCGCACAGTTACAAATTTTGTGCCGCGAGATGCAGGTCGACCAGGTATTTTTTAACCACGAATACGAAGTGAATGAACAACAAAGAGATGCGGAATTTTCACATCAGTGCCAGCAACTTGGAATTACCATCCATAGCTATCATGACCAGTGTCTGATTCCTCCTGGCCAGGTACTCACCGCCAGCGACACCATGTTTAAAGTGTATTCGCCCTTTAAACGTGCCTGGCAAAAACAAGCGGCAACGTACCAGCAACCACCCATGGCACAACCGGCAGCCCGAGAGCGTCACAACATGATGTGGCCAGCTTCTGAGCTAACAGTTCCTGAAATAATAGTGCCTGAGCTGACCCTGACGTTGGTAACCCTCGAGCCAAGCGAAGACCCACTCTGGCAGGTAACGCAGGAGCATGCCCATCAGCAATTAAACGATTTTCTTGAACAGCGAGTTCAGGATTATCACGAATTACGGGATATTCCATCACAGCCTGCCACCAGCCAATTATCCATGGCACTGGCACTGGGGCTGTTATCTCCCCGGCAATGTTTTTATGCCTGCTGGCAAAACAATGGCGGTGAACTAACAGGCGCTAAACCCGGCCTCGACAGCTGGGTCAATGAGTTAATCTGGCGTGAATTTTATCGCCATCTGATTGTTGCCTATCCGGATTTGTGTAAACACAAAGCCTTTAAACCAGAAACCGAGCAAGTGCCCTGGCGCTATGATCAACAGGATTTTCAGGCATGGTGTGATGGCAATACCGGCTATCCCATTGTTGATGCCGCCATGCGCCAGCTAAAGCACACCGGTTGGATGCACAATCGTCTGCGCATGATCAGCGCCATGTTTTTAACCAAACATTTATTAATCGATTGGCGCTGGGGAGAAGCCTGGTTTGCTGAAAATCTGGTGGACTTTGATCTGGCTTCAAATAACGGCGGTTGGCAATGGAGTGCATCAACCGGCGCAGATGGTGCGCCTTATTTCCGTATTTTTAATCCAACCAGCCAATCGCAGAAGTTTGATCCGCAAGGTGACTTTATTGTGCGTTACGTGCCTGAACTGTTGCCGCTGGAACCAAAACAACGCCATGCACCCGATAGCGCCAAGCGTCGTTTTTGCCGCTATCCGCAAGCCATTGTGGAGCATAAATCTGGCCGTGAACGTGCACTGGCGGCCTTTAAGGGTGAGCCAACTCCTGACACACAGGCATCTGAATTAAACACCACTCAAACCGATTTATTTTCAACATCTGCCGCTGACACAGTCAGCAATGAGAGTATCTGATGGGAACCGGAACATCTGTCTGGAAAAATATTGCGCGCTGGGTTGATTCTGATATCGGCCAGGACGAAGCCATGACCAGTACCCAGTTTAACTGGGTGCGGGTTATTCCTTTTATTGCATTGCACTTGGTTGCGATCAGTGCACTGTTTATGGATATCAGCACCACCGCGATTGTGGTGTGTTTTGCTTTGTATTGGTTACGCCAGTTCGCCATCACGGCTTTTTATCATCGTTATTTTTCGCATCGCTCCTATAAAACCAATCGCTTCTGGCAATTTATTTTTGCCTTATTAGGTAACATGGCCGCCCAGCGTGGGCCGCTGTGGTGGGCGGCACATCATCGTGCACACCACCAACATTCTGATACCGATAAAGACCTTCACTCGCCCGTGCTGCGCGGCTTTTGGTGGAGCCATGTTGGCTGGTTTACCTGTGATGCCAGCTTCCGCACCCAATATCAGCGGATTAAAGATTTTGCTAAATTTCCGGAACTGCGCTGGCTTGATCGTTACGACATTTTTGGCCCGGTATTATTAGTCGCCTTACTGTATTTAACCGGCGAGTTACTGGCACACCATCAACCAGCGCTGAATACCAACGGCATGCAATTGGTGATGTGGGGATTTTTTGTCTCAACCGTGTTGTTATTTCATTCAACCGTGGCAATCAACTCACTGGGACATATCTGGGGCAATAAACGCTTTAAAACCAAAGATGAAAGCCGTAACAACGCTTTACTTGCCGTGCTGACGCTGGGTGAAGGCTGGCACAATAATCATCATCGGTTTGCGGTATCGGCACGTCAGGGGTTTTATTGGTGGCAAATTGATATCACCTATTACGTCCTGAAAATGATGAGCTGGGTGGGCATTGTTCATAGCCTGAATCCTGTGCCTTCGCGCATTCTGGAAGAAGGTAAAACACCTTACTTCAAACAGGAGGCCAATCATGAATAAGGCTTCAATACATGCCTTTCAGGAGTTATATCACAAGCTCAACCGCGGACAGGTTAGTCATGACATCCTGGCATCGGTTTACGATGAAAAAATCCAGTTCCGGGATCCGTTTCATCAGGTTAATGGCCTGGAATCACTAACGCATTATTTTATCAATATGTACGAAAATGTTGAGCATATTGAATTTGAATTTGGCCACAGCTGGCTGGATTCAGTGGATGCCAACAATCACACAAACACCAAAACCAGTGCCTTTATTCGTTGGCAAATGCGCTACCAACATCCACGCATTAATTCAGGAAAGACAGTGCAGGTCGATGGTGGCAGCGAATTAATCTGGCATAACGACAAAATTATTCAGCATCAGGACTTTTTTGATGGTGGCCAGATGTTATACGAGCATCTTCCGCTGATGGGCTGGGCGATCCGTAAATTAAAGGAGCGCATGCAATGAGTTCTTTTAAACAACAGGCGACAAAACCGGATTTATCACAACAGGTTATCTGGTTAACCGGTGCATCTTCCGGTATTGGTGAAGCACTGGTTAAACCATTAGCCGAGCAATGCAAAGCCCTGATCATCTCAGCTCGCAATCAGGAAAAACTGCAACAGGTTGCCCGTTTGAGTGGCTGTAACAATATTGTTTGTGCTCCGGCAGATATCACCGACCGGGACCAATTGCATAAAGTTGCCAACGTGATTGAACAGCAGTTTGGTGGTTTGCATACCCTGATCGCCAACGCAGGAACCTGTGAATATGTGGATGTTCAGCAGTTTGATGCCGAGTTATTCGAGCGGGTTATTCATACCAATTTAATTGGTTTGGCTAACTGTGTTGAAGCCGCTTTACCCTTACTGCGCAAAAGTCAGTCTGATTTAAATCAGCGCAGTTATATTGTTGGGATGAGCTCCAGTGTTGCGTATTTACCACTGACCCGAGCACAGGCTTATGGTGCCAGCAAAGCAGCGACCAATCATTTTCTTGAAGCCATGAAGATCGACCTGGCTCCGGAACAGATGGATGTTTCGGTCATTTGCCCTGGTTTCGTTAAAACCCCGCTTACCGATCAGAATGATTTTGATATGCCTATGCGTATCAGCGCAGAACAAGCCGCCGATGAGATCATCAAAGGCATTAAAAAACGTGATTGGGAAATTCATTTCCCACGCCGCTTCACACGCATTCTGAAATTGATTGCAGCCTTGCCTGCGTCATTACGGATGCGCCTGACCCAATCAATGAGCCGACAATAAACCATGACAGGTAAGTATTATGAATGACGTACACCCAAGAAAAAAAATCGCCATTATCGGTTCAGGTATTTCTGGCCTGACCTGTGCCTACCTGTTGAATCATCGTCACGATATTCACCTGTTTGAGGCCAATGACTATCTGGGTGGCCATACTCAAACAACCGATGTTCCTGTTGCGGGTAAAACCTACCCGGTTAATACCGGATTTATTGTTTTCAATGACTGGACTTACCCCAATTTTATTGAGCTGATGGATCAGCTAGGGGTTGCCAGTGAAGATTCGGATATGAGCTTCAGCGTTAAAAGCCCGGCTAAAGACATGGAATACAACGGCCATGATTTTAATTCATTATTTGCCAAGCGACGGAATCTGCTTAACCCCAGGTTCTGGTTGATGTTGCGCGATATTTTGCGATTCAACAAAGAAACCCGTGCTGAGCTGGCCAGTGATGAAATCAGCCGCAATGAGACACTCGGCAGTTACCTGACCCGAAAAGGCTACGGCGATTATTTTCGTCGTTATTACATCATCCCTATGGGCGCCGCAGTTTGGTCAGCCAGTGAAGATATGATGATGTCATTCCCGCTGTATTTCTTTGTTCGTTTTTTTAACAACCACGGCATGTTAAGTGTTGATGACCGCCCGCAATGGCGGGTGATCAGTGGTGGTTCCCGCTCGTACGTTGAAGCCATTCAGGCGCAGTTGCCAGAACATCAGGTTCATCTGAATACACCGGTCACGACGGTTTCACGCCAAAAAGGTGGAGTGGTAATCACGACAGGAAGCGATAGTAGCCAGCCACAGCAAACACAACAACAGCAACAAAAATTCGACGAGGTAATTTTTGCCTGTCACAGCGATCAGGCGCTGACTATGTTGCAAGACACCACAGACGATGAGCACAAAATACTGAGTGCAATTCCTTACCAAATGAACGAAGTGGTGCTTCACACCGATGAATCAATCCTGCCGAAGCGTCAAGCGGCCTGGGCGGCGTGGAACTACCACCTCGATGAAACAGACAGCGCCAAACAACGGGATACAGTTGCCGTCACTTATTATATGAACCGCCTGCAGAACTTTGATGACAGCCCGGAACATTTTTGCGTCACGCTGAACAAAACCGAAGATATTGATCCGGCTAAAATCATCCGTACCTTCCATTACGCTCACCCGGTGTTCACCATGGAAGGCATGCAGGCCCAACAAAACCATGCATTAATTAATAATAAACACCACACACACTTTTGTGGCGCATATTGGTTAAATGGTTTCCATGAAGATGGCGTTAACAGTGCATTACGAGTCTGTGAGTCGTTTGGTATTAACCTGAAAAATCACCGCTCAGTCGATGCTATTGATAGCGACACCGGCCGGAATCAGGTGGCCTGATGAACAGCCGGATCTATAAAGGCTGGGTTCGCCATCGTCGCTATACCAAAGTGAATAACGCATTCACGTATCAGGTCTTTATGGTATTGCTGGACCTGGATGAAATTGACGATATTTTTTCGCGCTCACCTTTTTGGTCAACACGCCGATGGGCACCAGCACAATTTTGTCGTCGTGATTATTTTTCAGAGGCTGGTTCTGGTTCTAAGGCTGAGTCTGGGTCATCCTCCTCGCCGGCTTCGGATTTAAAGCAGGCGGTGACTGAGCGATTTTTTAAAGATACCGGGTTACGCGCCAGTAAAATCAAAATGTTAACCAACCTACGCTACTTTGGTTATCTAATTAATCCAGTCACGTTTTATTACTGTTTTGATGAAGTCGATAATTGGCTGGGCACACTGGCAGAAATTACCAATACGCCCTGGGATGAACGCTTTCAATATACTTTACTGGCGACGTCTCAGGCTTATTCAGATAGCGCTATTGCTGCTGAGAAAATAATCGGTGAAGAATCAGAACAACCCAAGTTTTGTTATCGCTTTGAAAAGAGTTTCCATGTATCTCCGTTTAATCCGATGGATATGCAATATCGCTGGGTGATGCAATTACCCGGTGATGAGCTGTTGATTCATATGGATAACCTGGCTCATAAAAACCAGCAATACGAGCGTGAATTTGATGCCACCATGAAACTCACAGCCGAACCCTTCAGCCGCTCAGCCATGAACAAGGTGTTGTACCAATACCCGCTGATGACGTTAAAAGTATTCGCTGGCATTTATTGGAATGCCCTGAAGCTGTGGATAAAACGCTCACCTTTTTATGATCATCCGGAAAATAATCCGGTTGAGACTTTTCAACAAAAAAACAATCCTGCAACCGACCACTCTGCTCTTAATAACAAGGAGTCTGTGTTATGAAACCATTAGCCTTAAAGCCGTCATCTTTAAAGTCATCGTCAATAGACAATAAAAAAATGCATTGGCTGGACCGCCTGTGTCGCCAGGGATTATTTAACACACTGGAAAAACTCCATACCGGCAGTTTGACGATTGTTGAAGGTGATCAGAGTTTTCATTTTGGCCAGCCCGAACAAACAGACTCAACAAATTTTGCTTCAGCCCAAAGCCATCATGCCAGCATCACCATTCATGACTATGAGGCGTATCGCAATATCGCTTTATACGGCAGTGTTGGCGCTGGTGAAGCTTATATGACTCATGACTGGAGCAGTCCGGATTTACCCATGGTTATTCGGGTACTGGCATTAAACAAAGACGTGGTGGATCAGATTGATGGTGGTTGGGCCAATGTGGGTAAACTGGCGTTACAGTTTTTCCACCAGCTGAACAAAAATACTGAAAAAGGTTCCAAGCGCAATATCGCTGCCCATTACGATTTGGGTAACGATATGTTTGAGTTATTCCTTGACCCTACTATGATGTACTCCAGTGGTATTTTTCCAACGGCCGATGCCACCATGGAACAGGCCTCGGTGTATAAACTGGACCGTATCTGTCAGAAGCTCGACCTGAAAGAAGAAGATCATTTGGTGGAAATTGGCACCGGTTGGGGTTCTATGGCCATTCATGCCGCCAAACATTACGGCTGTAAAGTAACCACCACCACCATCTCCGAAGAACAGTTCGCCTGGGCTCAGGAAAAAGTTCGGGCAGAAGGTCTGGAAGATAAAATTACTCTGTTAAAGCAAGACTACCGTTTGCTGGCAGACGAACGAGAGGGGCAATTCGACAAACTGGTTTCGATTGAAATGATTGAAGCCGTGGGTTACCAATTTCTGAACACCTACATTGAAGCCTGTAGTCGCTTATTAAAGGCCGATGGCGTTGCATTAATTCAGGCCATTACCATTGACGACCAACGATACGAACAAGCCAAAACCGAAGTCGATTTTATTAAGCGTTATATTTTCCCCGGCAGCTTTATTCCTTGTGTAACCGCCATTCAGGGAGCGGTGACTCAGGCATCAGATATGAAAATGACCCATATGGAAGACATCACCCCGCACTATGCCCTGACACTGGCAAAATGGCGTGAGCGCTTTCTGGACAATCAGGAGGCGATTAAAGCGCTGGGTTATGACGATACCTTTATTCGCTTATGGGATTTCTACTTTGCTTATTGTGAAGGTGGCTTTGCCGAACGTGTCATTGGAGATGTACAGCTGATGTTCGCTAAGCCATTAAATCGCCGGGACACAGTTCTGGGACAGCTCAAACAATAAAGGCTATTGAATATCGTTGACGAGTAGGAGCCGATGTATGCCATCCATTCAACAAGTAATGCACAACAACAGCTGGTTGAAAACCGTTATTAATATCGTGCTGTTTCAGCTCTGCTGGCTGGCCTGTGTGGTTGGAGGCAACCAGTGGGCATTAGCCGCACTGCTGCTTCTGGTGGTGGTTCATGCAGGCTGGATTGTTGAGCAAAATCAGTTACTGGATGAAATGCGTCTGGTTTTGCCCTTGATCAGCCTGGGCATTTTATTCGATACGGTACTTATGCAGATTGAATGGATTGTTTTCCCTCAGCCATCTGGGGTCACGATTCCTTTCTGGTTAATGGCGCTATGGCTGGCCTTTGCATCAACCGTGCGACATTCCATGGTCGGATTGCTGAAAAGACCTATGGTTGCTGTGTTATTTGGAGCATTAGGGGCACCCTGGAGTTATTACCTGGGTCATCAACTGGGGGCCGTCTCCGTGACGATGAATGCCTTGATTGCAATCAGCTTATTCTGGAGCCTGCTGTTGTTGGCGGTGTGCGTGCAATTACAAAAAACGGAGGCTGCTGATGGCTCTATTTAATCGGCTAATGGCGCTTATTAATCATTTGTTTATAGCGTTACTTTTTACCGGCAGTTCTGTTATTGCATTTGCTGCACAGAACTTGTCAGAGCCCCTGAAATCGTCAGAAATCAGTTATGTTGGTGAAGCGTATTTACTCGGCAGTTCAAACAGCTCGAATACCCTGCTCTACCGGGAAGAACATCGTTTATTATTACAAGCAGGGAAGCCGGTAAAACGTCAGGTTAATTATTATTCGGCCGAGGGAGAGTTAATCGCCAGCAAAGAAAACTGGTATCTTAGCTCGCCTACACAGCCAGATTTTATTCTGACAGATTTTCGCACGGATTATAGGGAAGAGGCAAAAAGTACGGAAACGAGCAACACTAACACCCTCACTTTAATCCTGACGGAAAACCAGGAAACTGAACAAACTCAGTTAACCGAATTTGATTATGAACTGGTGATTGATGCAGGCTTTGATGATTTTATTCGCCAGCATTGGGATGCCTTACTGGCTGGAAAAACCATTCCTTTCAGCTTTGCCTCTGTCGCGCGACAAACCAGTGTTAATTTTGAAGTTGAAGCGCAAAACCCAGAACAATCGGATGCAACCAATCTCAAACTGGAGATGACATTGCGTTCGTCCTTATTATCCTGGTTGATGTCTCCGATTAAACTGGAATACGATCGCAACACTCAGCGCCTGATGCGTTATCGTGGTTTGAGTAATATTCAGGATAAGAATGGCGATGGTCAGGAGGTGGATATTCGCTATCATTATTATGAGCCGTCTTCACCTTCAACAGCGATTAATTCTGTCCATTCATCAGCTGTTCAGCCAGGTGAGGCAAACTGATGGCATTATTGACCATGACTGGCTGCCATAGGGAAGTGTTATGAAATTGTTTCGTACCCATCGTTTTATCAAATATTCAGGGATGTATTTATTAGCAGGTTCGTTATCCGTAGCCAGTTATGCGGAAACCGCTCCTCCCGAAGACAGCAGCCAGGGCACTGTCAACCCGGAAACCGTCAATCTGGAAACCGTCAGTATTCAGGGTGAAGAAGATACGCTGGATACCATCAGTGCCGACAAACTACTTAAAGTGCCAGGTGCAGGCAATGACCCACTCAGAGCCATTGAAAGCTTACCCGGCGTGGTATTTGGCAATGGTAACCGCTCCGAACCGGCAGTACGTGGTTCATCCCCTGCCGATAATGCCTATATCGTCGACTTTTTACCGGTGGGTTATATCTTCCACCTCGATAGCAGCAGTATTTTGAATGATAACGTGGTCGAAGGTTTTAAACTGGAAGCGGCAGCGTTTGGCAGTGAATACAACAATGCCACCGGCGCTGTGATTGATGCCGACTCCCGCTTACCCTATCAGGACCGCGATCAGCTGGTTTTAGATCTCAGCTTATTAAAAGCCGGCATTTTTGTTGAAAATCAGATCACCGATGATCAGGCCTTTTATTTTTCTGCCCGCCAGAGTTTGTTCCAGTATTACATCGAAAACTTTCTTGATGAAGAAGACTTTGAATTCACCACGGTACCGGAATTTTACGATTATCAGGGTAAATACAGCTGGCGGATTAATGATACCGAAACCCTGAGCGTGCAGATTATTGGCGCACGCGATAAAGGGGGATTGTTATTCGCTGACGATTCCGACGAAGTATTGCAAGATCCGGGTCTTGAAGGTGGCCTGCAATTTGAGGCCTTCTTTAATAGTCAGGGGGTTGTCTGGGATAAATTGTATGACTCCGGCCTGAGCCACAAGATTGGCTTGTCGCAACTGGAAGAGAAGTTTGCCTTTGGTATCGGTTTTGATAACCGTATTGATGTGAAGGTCAACTCATACAATCTGCGTTCACAATTCAGTTATCCGATTCATATTGATCACGAACTGCAATGGGGGCTGGAATACGACGAGGCGCATATCGGCTATAAAGGCCGCTTTGATGCGCCACCTTGTGATGAATTTGAGCCAGATTGCCGCATTATCGATGGCACTGAAACCATCAGTGGCTCGGGTAAACCGGTTGTTAAAACCTGGTATGCCAACCTGACGGATGTCTGGTCGGTCACTCCCAACTGGACACTCAGCTCCGGTATTTTGTTATCCACCGACGATTATACCGAGCAAGACTTTATCGAACCCAAACTGAACAGCCGCTGGGAATTCACGAATAACTGGGCGTTCACTTCCGGCTATGGCCAATACCATATCCTGCCAGATAATTTTGGTTCTTACACACCAGAGTTTGGTAATCCGGAGTTAAAACAGCCAACCGCCGATCATTATGAACTGGGGCTCGAAAATACGCTGTCAGACGATTTTTTTCTCGGCGAACTGTTCTGGAAAGTTGAACTGTATTACAAAACCCTGGAAGACATCATTATTGGCCGCCCCCCCAAAGACCCGCGCTACAGTGAACTCAGTGACGAGCAATACAATAACCTGCCGCGTTACACCAACGATGCCAATGGTAAGGCATGGGGAGCGGAATTTTTTGTGAATAAAAATCTGAGCGACCAATGGTATGGCTGGTTATCTGCTGCGTATTCCCGGACAGAGCGCAAAGATCAACTCACCGGTGACAGCTTTCGTTACAACTACGACCAGCCCGTCATCATCAATGCGGTCGCTAACTATCAATATAACCGGGATTGGCAAATCGGCTTTAAATGGCGCTATCAAAGTGGCCAGCTGATCACTCCACTGGAAGGTGCTGTGCAGGATGAAGATAACCCGGCGTTATACAATCCTATCTATGGCGACCTGAACTCAGAACGCTTACCGGCTTATCACAAGTTGGATGTGCGTGCTGACCGTACGTTTGTCTTCAAACGCTGGGAAATGGATTTTTACGCCGAAATTCTGAACCTTTATGGCAGAAGCAATGTCGTAGATTACGAGTATGAGGGAGCAGACTACAGTAATCGCGAAGATGTGACCGATCTGCCCACCATTGTTTCGTTTGGAATCAAAGCAAAGCTCTGAGATGTCTCATTATTCCATAACAGGCATATATGATAGTGACAAACGACATTTTTATGGATCAATAACAAAGTAAAAACACCAATTGTTCCAAAAACTTTATTTTTACGAATTAATCCCCATACTGTAAATATTATGTTTTTGAAGCAAGAACCGGAGACACCATCATGCTGATCGGCAAACGCGAAGAGTTCGACCTGAACGAAATGGCCATTTTTGTTCATGTGGTTGAAGCAGGCAGTTTCACAGGTGCGGCTAAAAACCTGGGATTGCCCAAATCGACCGTCAGCCGAAAAATTACTCAGCTGGAGGAACGCCTCGGTATCCGCTTGATTCAACGTACAACGCGCAGCCTGCGCCTGACCGATACCGGCAATGCTTATTACAACCACTGTGCGCGAATTCTCAGTGAAATCGAAGAAGCCAATATCGCAGTCACCCAAATGCAGAGCACACCCACCGGTACTTTGCGTATCACTGCACCGGTGCTGTTTGGTTCAACGGTACTCAGCAGTCTGGTAGCCGACTACATGGAGCAACACCCACAGGTTTCAATCGACATGGTGTTATCCGACCAAAAGCTCGACCTTGTACAGGAAGGCATTGATATCGCCTTTCGTATCGGCCAGTTAGAAGACTCATCGTTAATTGGCCGTCATTTAGGCGATGTTCACGCCATGTTGTGTGCCAGCCCGGAATATCTGAAGCGCCATGGCACACCGAATCATCCACAGGACTTAAGCGAACATACCTTATTGTCCACCCCAGAGTGGACCAGCTGGAGCCTTGTGGGCCCGGATGAAAAAGAAACCACGGTTCAGGTAAAACCACGCTTACAGGTGAATGACTTCGCCAGCCTCTACACCTTGGCCTTATCCGGTGTTGGCATTGCCCCACTGCCAATGTTAATTGCCGCCTCAGGCATTCGCTCAACCAACCTGGTACCAGTATTGTGCGATTGGCCGTTTGAAAACAGTCCGATTCACGCTCTGTATCCAAGCAACCGTCACCTATCCGCGAAGGTGCGCAGTTTTGTTGATTTTGTGATTGAGAGTGTTCGCCCTAACCCACCATGGGAGGTGGAGTTAGGTGAAGCCGGACGCTGCCTTACTCAATCAGAGCTGGAAAATATCTCTCTGCAATAACACGACTCAAGGAGTACCGGCATGAAACTGACACTTCTGCTCTCTGCCGCATTGGTTTTATCTGGCAACAGCCTGGCTCAGCAGGCACCAACGGCTTTGGACATCGGTGACCAAAGCCACCGCAGCGAGCAACAGCGAAATCGGGATCAGTTTCGTCACCCAGCAGAAACCCTGGCCTTCTTTGACATCAAACCAAGCGATACGGTCGTAGAGATCTGGCCCGGTGGCGGCTGGTACAGCGAAATTCTGGCGCCACTATTAAAAGATAATGGTCAGCTGATTGCGGCTCATTGGCCAACAGATTCCAAGGTCGGTTTTTTCCGCCGTTTGCGCGGCGAATTCGAAAGCAAATTCCTGACAAAACCAGAGCGTTACGGCAATATCCAGATCACTCAGCTGGAACCGCCAAAACACCTGAAAATGGCTGACGATGGCAGTGCCGATAAAGTACTGACCTTTCGTAATGTGCATAACTGGATGCGTAACCAACAGGAGCAAGCCGTTTTTAATGCAGCCTTTAAGGCATTAAAATCCGGCGGTATTCTGGGTGTGGTAGAACACAGAGCGCCTGATTCATTTTCTTACGAAAAAATGGTTCAGTCCGGTTATGTCAGTGAAACGTATGTAAAAGAACTGGCCGAAAAAGCCGGGTTTGAATTTATTGCGGGTTCCGAAGTGAACGCGAACAGTAAAGATACTAAAAACCACCCGAAAGGCGTTTGGACGCTACCACCATCGTTACGACTGGGTGATGTTGATAAAGAGAAATTTCTTGCGATTGGCGAAAGCGATCGTATGACGCTGAAGTTTCGTAAGCCCTAACGGCCTAAACGTATTAGCGACAGTAGCGACGTATTTTCGTAAACGGCAAATAGGCGCATAACAGCGCCTTTTTATTTACCTTTTCTGCCGCTTCAAGGACAAATAGCAACTCGCTGTGATTTAGCAGTTTTAAGCGCTTTAACATCCAATCTTTTTGCCCCTGCGTTAACTTTTCCCAGGAAAAGACTGCTAGCTCCAACAACGATTTATCCAGACCTCGTTCATTAGGAGTCAGGCTGATAACCCATGTAATGCGTGACTGGATTTGCGCAGCAGGCTGATCGAGTATGACCTCGATATCAAGCGCGCCAAGCTGGTAGTACGGCCATAACGGCCGCAAAGCTGAGGCTTTCTGCCAATGATTGAGTGATGAGCGCAGCAATTGCTGACGTTGTTCAGACTCATAATAAAATGCTTGTTGACGCTGATAATAAGCAAGGCTGGCAGATACATCCGGGTTATTGATTGCCAGCTGGTCAGCAGCGATAAGCCAGATATTATCATCGGCGGTCACGGGTCTTTGATCGCCCAGTGACCTTAAAGAAGCCACAACAAATACATAACACGACACCAATGCCAGGCTAACCAAAGCGAGATTGATCAGCCGATTGGCATTACGCTTCAGAGGTATAACCATACTGGCTGTAGTAACCACCCTGATAATCGCCGTAGCGCGCTTCTTTTTCAACATCCACCTGATTCAACACCACACCTAATACATTGGCATTGGCCTGCTGCAGGCGCTCTACTCCACCTTTGACGTATTTATCCTTGGTAGAGTCTGCTTTGATCACATACACAGTGCCATCCACCAGTGTCGACAAGTACAAAGCGTCACTGACAATTTGCATCGGTGCGGAGTCAATAATAATGCGTTGGTAACGCCGCTTTAAGCGATCTAACAATTCAGCAAAGGCTGGAGAAGACAGCAGTTCCAGAGGGTTAGGCGGTAATACTCCGGCAGGCATGACATCAATATTGAGATCATCAAAATGATGAATACTATTATCCAGCTGCTCGACATCAAGAATAGCATTGGATAAACCAGGTGCCGCCGCAGCCATTTGCAATTGTTTAGCCACCGTTGGCCGGCGCATATCCGCATCAATTAATAATACTTTTTCCACCTGACCATAAGCCGCAGCCAGATTCAATGAAGTCGTCGTTTTGCCTTCACCAGGCACTGAAGAAGTAAACAACAGCACCTTATGCGGCGATTGTAACGATGCCAGTGCCAGACTGGTCCGCAGTGTACGAACGGATTCTGAAAAACCGACATGTCGATCGCTGATGTAAGCTTTGGCCATATGGTTAACAGAGTCTTCAGCTAGTTTTTTATCCAGCTTTACAAATGGTATTAAGCCAACAATGGAGGTCGATAACTTCTTCGTAACGTCGTCACTGTTTTTAATCGTCGCATCAAGCGCATCTTTAAGAAAGACCAATGCAATACCAAACATAAAGCTGGCTACCATCGCCAGAGCAACAATTAATTTTTTCTTCGGTTTTACTGGGAAATCCGGTAAAACTGCCGGGTCAACGATACGTGCATTCGCCGTTTGCAAACCACCTGTCGCTGATGTTTCACGTACACGATTAAAAAAAGCATCATATAAAGATCGATTCGCCTGCACTTCACGAGTGTACTCATTCAGCTCAAACTCTTTGCGATTCAGTTGCTGTATCTTTTTCTTAATGTTCTGGAATGACTGCTCAAGTGATTGCTCCTGAGTTTTAGCCACCAGATAATCCTGTTCAATACCGTCAGCAATGCGCTTCATCTGAATTAATACAGAGTCTTTTACTGCATCTACATCCGATTGTGCTGCAATCATACGCGGGTGCTTGGGCCCATAACGCTTACTCAGTTCAGAAACCTTCAGCTCAGCAATCGTCTCCTGTTCACGCAGACGCACAATCAAAGGGTGCTTCAGAATTGCAGGCAGTACGCTCAGATTTTCATAGGTCAGGTTTGGTAATGATTGTAACTGCTTAAATGTACTTTCGATGTTAGAGCGGTTATTACGAGCATCAACCAACTTCTCCGTGATGCGTTCTAATTCTTTAAGATAAAAGGTATTTACGCCTTCAGCATCGACCAAACTGTTCGCTTCCCGAAACTGCTGCAACTCTTGTTCTGACTTTTCTAACCTTTCTTTAAGCCCACCTAAACGGCCACCCAACCAACCTGAAGCCTGGTTGTTCAACCCTACTTTTGCTTCCAACTGGCTATCAATATAGGCATTCGCGACCGCATTAGCTGCCTCTGCGGTGAAGGCCTTGTTCCGGCTTTCAACCGATATCTTAACCAGTTGTGTCTTCCTGACAGGAGAGATCGTAATTGACTTCCAAAAGTTATCGATCGTTACCTTAATGATCTTTTCCGGGGCTGGAAGCTCCTCTTCATCAATGATCAGAGATTTAATACTAAAGCCTTTTTCTGTAGCTGGATGAAAGGGATTAAATTCAGGGTTATCAATCAGATTGAGGCCTTCAACAACTCGTCTGGCAATGTCACGCGACTTCAGGATTTCAAATTGAGTCAGAAAATACTCTTTGGAATCTGAAGAGATACCATACACTTCCTCGATGGATAGCAGGTTGGTTTCTTCTGCCTCAATCAGCAGTGTTGTAGTTGCAACATATTTAGGTGTTAACGAGAAAACCACCAGTGCCGTGATAATGGTAACAACGGCAGATAAGGCAATAATAGTCGTTAGATTTCTGCGAATAATATTCCAGTAATAAGAAAGATCGATCACCTCAATCACTGGCTGACTGGTTAGTTCAGACCTTTGATTCATATTCCATATTCCTCAGAAAAAGCTTTGCTCGACAGTGATCACGCTGCCAGGCTGAACAAAATCAAACAGTTTTACTTTTTTTCTTTTTTGTTCATCTTCAACACTGTCTGGCTGCATCAGTTCTTTTAACTTCTGCTGATCATCAATCACATAAATGCTGGAGCGAGAGGCACGATCGGTAAAGCCTCCGGCAATCGAGATAGCACGATTAACGGTAAGACCCGGATGAAAGGCATAACTACCCGGCTTTTCCACTTCACCAATCACATAAAATGGACGATATTCAATAATTGAAACAGTGATATTAGGGTCAATCAAGTATGGGCCTTTCAGGCCGGAGGTCAGCTTTTTTTCAAGCTCTGAAGGGCTCAGGCCTGAAACCGCAACATCCCCCAGAAAAGGATAAGAAATAGAACCGGATAGACCGATGCGCATTTCAATATCGAGGTCGGGTTCATCGTATACACTGATACTTATAAGGTCACCGGCACCAAGTCGGTAGGCATCAACTTCTGCAACAGAGAATAAAGGAAAAGCAACGAAAAAAAGAAGACATAAAAAGCGCGACATGAGTACATCCTGTAACTTACTGCGAGCAGAGGGCTTACAGCAGCCAGCCCTCAGAATCTGAATATTACGTTAAAAGCAGAAAAATTATAATGCTAAAGTCACAGAAACATTGAATACCTGACGAGAGTAATCCAGATTGTCCGCTTCGGAATCACGGTTCTCATGTTTCAGAGAGGCCTTCACATCCATCCAGATACGCGGTGAATAGGTTACACTAGCTGATAGTGAGGTTATGTCATCTTCACGCTCGGAACCCACATAATCATCATGAGATAAGCTACCTTCCAAACCCGCAGCAATAAACGTAGAGAAGCTGTGATCCCAGCTTATTTGGCTATAACGGTTATCTATATAGTTACCAACACGATAAGTTTCATCGTTACTTTGTGCCGAATAGAAAGCTACGGACGACTGCAGTTGAGGCTTCCAGGTTAAATCAACCGACCAACTGAAGCGTGTTTCAGAATCTGCATCACCATTTTTGAAGTCCCGGGTTGAGGTACCAAATTTTGCTTCACCAGTTGTTTTACCAGTAATATCCCAACGGAAACCTGCTAATGCACGAATAGTTCCGCCTTCACGAAAGTCATCACTGTCTTCTTTATAACTCACTTCCGTATTTGAAAGTTCCACCACCGCTTTAGTTGCCGGGCTGATAGTGAAGTCCATACCTAACAATGCATTCCATTGATCATAATCGCGATCGGCATTGGAAATGTTTATACCATTTCGGGTTTCATTGTCTTCAAAGCGCTTCTGGTAACTGCCAAGCTTGGCATTAAAATCAGCCAAAGACTCGTCAGCGCCATATTTATATTCCAGATTAGCATCGTATTCATCATACTCATCAGGAGCCTCAAGAAACAGAGCCAAACCGCCTTCAATAGAACCTGCACCCCGTGCTTCATGCCCGTCGTGGAAACCCGCATCAAATGCAATCTGATGATAGCTATTCAGTTCATAATCAAGATCCACATTAAGATCCTGATCAAAATAGTCATCATCACCATCTTCACTATAAAACGCTTGTTCAAAGCGATAACCTGCCTGCCATTGCAGCGCTGGCATGTCACCTTTAAAAGTTACTCCGGGTGAGACTCGCGTAATTACAGAGTCTATTGTGTTATTTTCAAGCAAGTAGATATTATCGTTATGCTCAACTTCGGCTTTAACATCAGGGTAGACTGCAATACCACTACCAAGGCTTCTGCCGATTGGCTCGACAGCCAATACAGAGCCACTGATCAACGCCATAAAAAAAGTGATACCCGTGTTAAGTTTCATCATCGCTTCCCGATGCTCCCTATTATCAAACCATGACGCCGCATAATGCATGACAAGCGGAGTAATACTTGCCAGAAGAAAAAAACTAAAGCGCCAGCCATTACACCAGCAACTCCACTCAATGTATCCCGCCAATCAAAATGCCTTGAGCCAATCCAGAATTGACTTAGCTCATCCAGCCCTAAAATCAGAACCAGGAACAGTAAAGCGTATAACGCATCAGAATAAGCTTTTCTACCTAGCTGATGCAAAACCACAAGCAGCATCAGTGACAAAGGTATCGATAAAATAAAATGCATCCATTTGTCACCAAACATAGCTCGCTCGAGAGCCAGAATACTATCGGTGTGATACCCCAGTGACTTGCCTATACTTAAGCTCATTAAGAATATGGTATACAAACATAATGCAACTTTAGCCATCTGTTGCTTTTCTCTATTTAGCAGAAATTTCAGCGAGCATCGTTGCCAACAAACCCTTTAAAGAAAGTTAAAAATACAATTTTAATATCCATCAGTAATGACCAGTTTCGAATATAGTCCAGGTCATAATCAACACGCCCTTCCATTTTATCCAGCGTATCGGTTTCACCACGATAGCCATTGATCTGAGCCCAACCTGTGATACCGGGTTTTACTTTGTGACGCAACATGTAATAAGGAATAAGCCGGCGGTACTCTTCGTTGTGTGCTACAGCGTGTGGTCGAGGGCCAACCACAGACATTCTACCCTGTAATACATTAATAAATTGTGGCAGTTCATCCAGAGACGTTTTTCGGATAAATGCTCCAACGGCTGTAATACGAGCATCATTCTTTTGAGCCTGTACGACTTTGTTGCCATTATCCATCGTTGTCATGCTACGGAATTTCCAAACCTGAATCTTGCGTCCATCTAAGCCGTAGCGATATTGCTTAAAAATCACTGGCCCAGGTGAAGTTAACTTCACTGCCAATGCAATTACCAGCATAGGTAATGCAATCACCATCAAAACACAGCTTGAAAATATGATATCAAACAAGCGCTTCAAGATATCGTTAAAGCCCGCAAATGGGGTGTCGTAAATACTGATGGTTTGCACATTGCCGACATTGCCCAGCTGAGCATTGATCAGGTTATAAGTGAAAAAATCGGGAATCAGATGAACACTGGCAGTGGTATCACCACAACGTTCCAGAATTTGAGCAATTCGCTTTTGTGCTTTGAGTGGCAAAGCGATAAAGATCAGATCAAATTCACCGGATTTAGTGCGATTTAATAAATCTTCAATAGTGCCTTGCAACTGCTCATCCGGAAAATCTGAAGCACACCGCTGATGGCTACGATCATCAAAAAAACCTTCAAATCGTATACCAGTCTCAGGGCTATTCATTAACTCGCTTTTCATGCGAATTGCGTTGTCATTTAAGCCAACCACTGCAGCATGACGACTGTTATACCCCTGGCTTCGAAATACTTTTAAAATTTCCTGTAATAACAAACGCCAACTCAAGAGCAAAACCATGGTCGATAACATCCAAGTACCAATAACTAACCTCGAGTAATCAACACTGGCCTTGGCAAAAAAACCAACCAGTAACAACAAACAACAGCAGACACTCCAAGCAATGATCGTTGTCATGAACATTCGCAATGACGAAGCTGCTCGCCAGGAACCATACAGACCAGAAGATTCAGCAATAAAATAGAAACCAATAACACCCAACAAACAAACCAACAAATAGCCTGCATCAACGGTGATATCATAAATACCAGAAGAAACGATCAAACAGCTTATGATAATAAGCATATCTATAAGACGATAACCAGCAGAAAAACTTCCCTGATTAGAGCGTATCATTCCTTGATGGGTCATAAGAATCATCCTTGACTGATTTACTTTTCAGTCTGCTTCCAAATCCATTACATTGGAAATGTAGTCCGTGAAATCGGAAGCTATCACATCATTTTACAATTAACTACTCCCTGTCGCATTAAGTCATATCAATTTAAAAAAAACGTCATATTAAATGCATAAAAAATGGCCAAAACGGCCATTTTTTAATACTTATTTGCTAAACAATGAAAACTAATGATTTAGTGCTTTTTTCTTTTTATAAATCTCATTTCGCACCATCTTTTCTTACAGAATAGATTTATAAAAGCATAAAACCAATACATTATTATTAATTTTTTAATCACTGCCAAATAAATCACGAGTATAAACTTTGCTTTCTACGTCATTCAGCTCATCAGCCATACGATTGGCAATAATGACATCACAATCTGCCTTAAACTGAGTAAAGTCCGATTCAACCCGGGAACGGAAGAACTCAGATTCAGACATAGTGGGTTCGTAAATGACAACATCAATGCCTTTGGCTTTAATACGTTTCATAATGCCCTGAATGGCCGATGCGCGGAAGTTATCAGAACCAGACTTCATAACCAAACGATATATACCTACCACCTTCGGGTTACGAGCAATAATTGAATCTGCAATAAAGTCTTTTCGGGTGGTGTTAGCATCGACAATCGCGCGTACCATATTACTCGGCACATCCTGAAAATTTGCCAATAACTGCTTGGTATCTTTTGGTAAGCAGTAACCGCCATAGCCAAATGAAGGATTGTTGTAATGATCACCAATACGTGGATCCAGGCCGACACCTTCAATGATCTGACGACTGTTCAAGCCGTGCACTTCGGCATAACTGTCCAGCTCATTAAAATAAGCCACACGCATTGCCAGGTAGGTGTTAGAGAATAACTTAACGGCTTCAGCCTCAGTCGAATTCACAAACAGCTGATTGATGTCCTGCTTAATAGCACCAGCTGCCAGCAGAGCTGCGAATGTGCGGGCACGTTCGCTGTCTTCACCCACAATAATACGTGATGGGTACAGATTATCGTACAAGGCCTTACCTTCTCGCAGGAATTCTGGCGAGAAGATAATATTATCAGAGCCAACTTCCTGCTTAATTCGCTGCGTGAAGCCAACCGGAATGGTAGATTTAATGATCATCACCGCACTCGGGTTAAAGGTCATCACATCCTTGATCACAGCTTCAACACTGGAGGTGTTAAAGTAGTTGGTCTCAACATCGTAGTCTGTCGGGGTAGCGATGATTACAAAATCAGCGCCGTTATAAGCGGCTTCTTTATCCAATGTCGCATGAAAGCTGAGATCGTCTCGGGCCAAAAACTCTTCAATTTCTTTATCAACAATCGGTGACTGGCGATCATTTAATAAAGCCACCTTGTGTTCATCAATATCCAAGGCCACGACATCGTTATGTTGTGCCAGTAACATCGCATTGGATAAACCGACGTATCCTGTGCCTGCAACAGTAATTTTCATATTGCTTCCTGTTTAATTTTTAACCTACGCCGTAGCTTTACAGCCACGACTATAAATTCTGCGCACACCATATCACTGCGGAATCTGTACATCCACATCCTGAGCATGGTCATCATACAATTGGAGATAAACTGACTTTAACTGCTGCTTTGCATCCTCGTCACCATGCACAATACGAATATGCTTGGGCCAATGGCGCATGCGCTTAACAAAGTTGACCAGGCCAGCCTGGTCTGCATGGGCGCTATAGCCACTGAGTGTATAGATACCCGCGCGTATATCGACTTTCTCAGCAGAACCACCTTGCTGATCAAAGACGACATATCCCGGTGGTTTACCCTGACTAAAACGAGGACCATAGCGCTGAATATCACGCCCGGGCGTGCCTTTTGCCTGATACCCCACAAACACCACATCGGTGCGCTCATCAGGTAGCAGTTGTTGTAAATAGTTCTGCATCCGGCCCCCCGCGCACATGCCACTGGCAGCAATGACAATCGCCGGGCGACCACTATCTTTCAGGTATTGCACCAGCCTTGTATGCTCCTGATGCGTATTCACTGTTAACAAGTTTTCAAAGGATAAGGGATGTCGGCCAGAGCTTACTTTGCGCCGCGCCTCAGCATCCCACAGATGCTTTAAACGTTGATAGTGCTCGGTAAAACGGGATGCCAGTGGCGAATCAACAATGACATCCAGATGATGCCAAAGCGTATCGCCTTCAATGCGATCAGTCTGGGCGATAATATCTTCCAGCTCGTACAGCAGCTCCTGAGTGCGACCAATGGAAAACGCCGGGATTAAAACCGTACCTTTGTTCTGTAAACACCGCTCAACCACGGCTTTTAAACGCTTGCGGCGTAACTTTCGCCCTTCGTGCATTCTATCACCGTAGGTACTTTCAATAATCAGCTCATCACAACGATACGGCGATTTTGGAGCTGGCAATAAAGGAGAATAAGGTGCCCCCAGATCACCGGAGAAGATGACTCGTTTTGACTGCTCCCGTATTGACATCACTCTATCAGGCGATTGCCGGCCAGCAGTCTGCTGCATCGGAAAGACATCCAGCTCAATATAAGCCGACCCCAGAATATGCCCCGCCACTTTAAACCTGGCTTTTAAACCCGGCATCACTGCCTGCCAGTCATTATAATCTACTGCAACCAGCTGTTTTTTAAGCCTGCGTAATACCGAAGTAATAATCTGGCGATTACGGGAAACGCCTACCTTAATGGCATCTTCGATAACCTGGGGTAATAACTCAGCAGTAGCGCGGCTGGCATAAATCGGGCCGTTGAAACCAGCGGCTAACAAATAAGGGATACGCCCAACATGATCGATGTGGCAATGGGTTACCAGTAACGCTTTTACATTCGAAATATCAAAATCAATTTGCTTTTGGCCAAAGCCAGAATCTTCAGATTCACGATCAAACGACTCTGCGCCCTGAAACAAACCACAATCAATCAGAACACTACCACCAGAATCCAGCGTTAACTGATGGCAAGAACCAGTCACACCGGATACCGCACCATGATGACGAATAGAATACATAAACACCTCCGTGTGTTTTTGTGGGTTATTCCTAGCACCGCATCTATTTAATCATAGAGCGCCACATGATTCTGACTCCATCCAAGTATTGGCACATCAAACCAACTCAATCATCCGCTCAATATCAGCTACCAATACGTCAACGAGTTGAGCGTCTCCACGGGTTTCAATATTCAAACGCAACAGCGGTTCGGTATTCGAGGCACGAATATTCATACGCCACTCGGGCATTTCAAGGCTCAGGCCATCGGTGGTATCTATTACCGGATTCTTGGCAGCAAAATGCACTTTCACAGCCGCCAACACAGCTGGCACATCCGATACGCGATAGTTAATTTCACCACTGCATGGGAAGGCTGCCATACGCTCACCAACCAGCTCTGACATCGTCTTACCCTGAACACACAGCAGCTCAGCCACCAACAACCAGGGGATCATGCCACTATCACAATAAGCAAAGTCGCGGAAATAGTGGTGCGCGCTCATTTCACCACCGTATACGGCGTTTTCAGCTCTCATCCGCTCCTTGATAAAGGCATGGCCGGTTTTACTCTGAATCGCAACACCGCCACTGCGCTCAACCATATCGATAGTATTCCAGGTTAAACGTGGATCATGGATGATTTTTTCACCTGGATGCTTTAGCAAAAAGGCTTCGGCTAATAAACCAACAATGTAATAACCTTCAATGAATTCGCCGTTTTCATCAAACAAAAAACAACGATCAAAATCCCCATCCCAGGCAATGCCCATATCGGCCTTGTGCTCAACCACTGCAGCCGCCGTGGCAGAACGATTTTCGGGTAACAGAGGGTTGGGAATACCATGTGGGAAACTGGCATCAGGCTCATGGTGTACTTTGATAAATTCAACTGGCACACCACGCTGGTTCAATGCATTTTCAATGGCATCAATGCTTGGCCCGGCAGAGCCATTACCCGCATTTACGACTAATTTCAGCGGTTTAAAATTGCTTAGGTCAACATAACCCAGCAAGTGATCAACATAGGCTGACATCAAATCCAGAGAGGTAACTGACCCCTTATGCTCTACCTTGTTGAAGTCGCCAGATTCAGCCAATGCCTGAATATCTTTTAGCCCGGTATCGCCACTAATCGGTTGAGCACCACGGCGTACCAGCTTCATGCCATTAAAGTCGATGGGGTTATGACTGGCCGTCACTTCAATACCGCCATCCACATCCAGATGGAATGCCGCAAAATACACTTGCTCAGTCCCTGTCATTCCCAGGTCAATCACATCGCAACCGGCATCCGTCATACCTTGTGCCAGTGCTTGCTTAAGCGCTTCACTGGTTTCCCGAACATCACCGCCTACCACAACTTTTTTAGCATCCAGAAACTGGGCATAAGCCCGCCCGATACGATAAGCAATATCGGTATTTAATTCTTCGCCTAAACGGCCACGAATGTCATAGGCTTTAAAGCAACTTAACTGCGTCATAATTTCTATTACCTTTTGTGTCAGGCGCGACCGTATTTATCTTTGAGGCGAACGATATCATCTTCACCTAAATAAGAACCCGATTGCACTTCGATCATTTCCAATGGAATCACGCCAGGATTTTCCAGCGCATGCACCTGACCAATAGGGATATAGGTGGACTCGTTTTCAGTCACCAGATAAGTGTTATCACCATTGGTAACACTGGCGGTTCCTGAAACCACAATCCAATGTTCCGCACGGTGATGATGCATCTGCACCGACAATTTCGCGCCTGGTTTAACGGTAATGCGCTTAACCTGGTAACGCTCGCCATTATCGATGGAGTCGTATTTCCCCCAAGGGCGATACACTTCGCGATGACTGTAGTGCTCAGTACGACCTTGTTTTTTAATCTCGGCTACGATTTCTTTAACGTTTTGTACTTTATCTTTATCAGCGATCAAAATGGCATCCGGTGTATCTACCACTACCAGGTTCTCAACACCCAACGTTGTGATTAAACGATTTTCACTGAAGATGAAACTATCACGTGTGTCTTTTAATATCGCATGTTGATGAACGTCTTTACCAAGTAAAACATTGCCATCAGCACACTTCTCACCAATTTCCCACAGGGCAGACCAACTGCCGACATCACTCCAGCCAGCATTCAGTGGTGTAACCACCACATTACCGGTCACGGATAACGGCTCCATCACTGCGTAATCGATGGATTCATCCGGGCAGGCTTCAAATGCTTCTTTATTAACACGGGTAAAGTCCAGATCCTGCGAAGTATCCATCATGGCTTTTTCACAAGCCTGATAGATATCCGGCCGATACTCCTTTAACTCTTCCAGATAACGATCGGCACGAATCATAAACATGCCACTATTCCACAAGTAGTCATTTTCGAGATAAGTTTTCGCAGTTACGGCATCGGGCTTCTCAACAAATTGCTCGACATCAGCCACCACGTCAGAAGAAGCACGTTTTATATAGCCGTAACCCGTTGCAGGCTCGGTTGGCACAATCCCTAGCGTACCAAAATTACCCGCTTCAACATCTGGCAGTAAGGTTAATACTGATTGCTGAAACGCCTCAGTATTTTGAATAATATGATCAGAAGCCAACACCAGCATAACCGGAACATTATTAGGATTGTTTTTTAATAACTGAAACGCAGCCAGAGCGATCGCAGGTGCCGTATTACGACCGACCGGCTCCAGTAAAATATCCCCCTCAAGGCTCTGCTGACGCATTTGCTCTGCAACGAGAAAACGATGCTCTTCATTGGTTATTACCACTGGCTTGCCAGAGTGCAGGCCATCCAAACGCGCCGTAGTTTGCTGCAGCATGGTTAGCTGCTTACCTAATGCTAGGAACTGCTTAGGAAACGCCGTACGTGACATGGGCCATAAACGAGTACCGGAGCCACCGGCCATGATAACAGGAGTAATCATACTAGTAATTCTCAAATATTAACAACATGATACATACAACAATAATACATGGATGAAATCTTCTTAAAACACCCAACAAAAAAGGTAACACAAATAACAGTAAAATTTATCAGTTTCTCATTTTATTTCCTATACAAATAAAGCATTGACAAAAAAACATTCCTCTTGACCAGCTCAAAAATCACTATTGGGGCAACGATACTTATTATGAAAGTAACAAAAGCAATCAACACTGAGGGCTCTACAAACCTAGTGATAATCTTATTGGAGACAGCACCTAGATAGACATGAAAAATCAAAATAAATAGAGATGCCTGCCCTAAACGAATAAAAAAATTAGATAAAAACGATACTTTACTTAATAAATAGGCAACCTGAACCATCAAATAAATCCCTGCAAAAGAAGCAACAACCGAGTACATCGGGAACTCAAAGATACGACGGTTTAGGTCCACCTGAGGTTGAACAAATAAAACGATACTGAAGAAAACTGCAATTGCCAGAGTCGCGGCTACCAAGTTAGCTTTAAACTGCAGAACATATTGCTTTAAATAACTGCCAAGCAAAAAGTAAGGCAAGCTCACCAGAATAATATCTAAAGAATGAGGTAAGCCTGAAAAGTAAACTTTTTCGCCTAGTGTATTGGGGCTATACATCAATGAAAGGTTGTAAGCACCGACTAAAAGTATTGCTATTAATATAACAACAATAGATAAAGTACTTTCAATCTTATATAAAACAAAACTATAGAAAAGTTTTGCTAACACATAAATCCAAAACAGATGCACTAAAAACCATAAGGGCGTCCATTTCAAAGTATCTCCATTACCATAGAGAATACCTAGCGCTTGAATCATAAACGACTCACCCTGCAAAATAGTACTTGCTAAAAGAACAAGTACAAGAGTTACAAGGTACGGTTTTAATAATGCTGAGGCTTTTGAACTAACAATTCGATTCAGGTCTGTATTTAAATTAAAAAAAAGCCCCGATATAAAAAAGAAGAAAGGCATTCTTAAGACACTTAACGCATCCATAAATGAAGGGAAATACAGACTTACTTTACTATGAAATAACGCCACAAGAGTGATCGAAATACCTCTAGCAACATCAACGTGCGTTACTCTTTTTTTCTTTGATTCACTCATTTGAATAGCCCAACCCACCCGACAAAGTATTAGACTCAACTTCTATGTAATCAAACGCGGTAGCCTTCAACGAGTCATAGAATCTTATAAACAAGCCCCCCTCATTTTTGACATCATTACCTTTGATCAAAGCACTTCCATTACCAATAGCTATGGCATTGGCAATGTAGCCATTTCTATTTACAAAATTAGAAATTCTATTATTGAGTACTCGATACTTACCATCTACTTTTGGGAATTCAGAGGTAGATAAGGTAATGACACCATTAAACGCCAAATCAATATTATCGATACGATTATTTTGGATTAATACGTCAGATACATTGTATTTAATATCAATCGCTTCATTAGTCGTCTCAGATATGGAATTCCCATTAATCAGCACAGTCTCTATGCCACAAAGAGATGCCTTACCTGAACCAATATAAATGCCCTCACCGTATTGAGGGTTTTTCCTGCCTGTTGTCAAAATACGGTTTTCACTGATATTAAAATTGCCCGAATCGGTACTGCATTTATCAACAGTAGCAAGAATGGCTTCTTGCCCGACATTCTCGATCCAGTTTCTTTGAATAACCAAATCATGACTATCTAGAGCTCTAATGCCATAAAGCCCTCCAGAAACTTTAAACCCTTCAATACGAATGTAACTACTCTCCCTTAAACTAATACCTGTGCCTTTATAATCAGACAACGAAATATGAGCGCCCTTATCCACTATTGATTTAAGAACTATGGGTGAAGACTGAGTCGCATGTACATTTTCAATTGAGATTCCAGAGTATTGCCCTTCTTCAAAGCACACGATATCACCCGGCTGCAGCTTATCTTCTATATCCGCAAACGTCTGAAACTCATTAATAAAAGGAATATATGGAAAAAAAGATGCAGTCAATTGATAGGAACATCCAGTCATTGGCGTTGCACTGACTTTGCCAACAACGACGATCACGAGAATAAGACTTAAAAACATTCCTGCTGATCTGCTGTTCATCCGAATACCTTTTTACTCATAAAGAAAAAAACCGCAGAAAAAGCGATAGAAATACATGTCACAAAAGAAGCATCCATAAACGAAGTTAAAAGCTGATCTGGATAAACGTCTGAAACAGAAAAGAAGAACAAATTACAGTAAGGTAATAAACACAGAGTGAGTAAACAGAGAAACTTTATAGGCTGAACAGCTATAAATACCGACTTATGCATCAGCCAAAAACACTGAATAAAGTTCAGAATAAAGACCCCAATCAATAAGAAACATAGCCACAAAATATCATTCATAGCTATCCCTATGACAATAGCGGATACATTCACAACCGATGAAAAGACACCACAAATAAACAAGCTCTTGGTATCCCCAAAGGCTTGATAAATCCCCCCTGTGGAACTTAGCACCATCTGTAAAGGGATGGACACCGCAAGTACTTTCAAAATATCAGTCGCACCAAACCACTGATCACCAAACATAATAAAAAGTACATCGGCAGCACACCAATAAAGAACATTTGATGCAAAAAGCCCTACAACCGCTAACTTAGAAGCCACTCGATAAAACTCTTTCTGCACTACATCAGGTTGATCTTTATATTTAGTTAACACAGGTTGTAAGGCAGGCGTAATTGCAAAGGTGAACAATTGCAAAGGATAACGCATTAATTGATAAGACTTATCGTAAAATCCAACCACCGCGGTACCGAAATACTTAGTGACCAACAAGGTATCTAAATTGCGTGAAAAGAAATTTAAAAAGTTAAATAACACCTGAAATTTTGCAAATTGATAGAGCTCTCCGAATGCGCCAACATCCTTACCAATTCGAGGTCTTCCCAGTTGAGTGTTACTAGAAAAATAGAAATAACATACAAATCGTAGAAAAGGCGTTAATAGAATCTTAATGGCTAAAGCTTCGAGCCCCCATTGATAATAGAAGAATAAAAATAGGCATACACTCAGCAAAACAAGCTCTGCAATTACCTCGGCTGAGGATACCTTAATAAACATTTCATCTTTTTGCAGAGCAGCCACAGGCAACATCGAAACGCTGGCAAATAATATGTTTATCGATAGTAAAATCGTTAACATCCAGCTGTCTTCAATACCAAGCCAGATCAAAAAAGGAGAAGAGCAGAATGCAAAAAGAATGGCCAATACGACCCCGATTAAGATCGATGCACTAAAAATTCCATCACGTTTATCATCGGTTAACCCATCATGAAACACCACTGCTGGAGCTAGTCCTGAGGTTGCAACCATCTGAAAGAAAAGAGCAATTACTTGAACCGCAGCAATAACGCCAAATTCTTCTGGAGTAAAAATTCGAGACAGTAGGATAAGAGACAGTATTTGTATAACGTATAACGCGTATTTACCTGTAATACTTCGAATAATTGCTTTATTTAAATCTTTGGATATTGCCATTTATCTATAGGCTCCAAGTAACGTACCAGTTCTACTTTTTAGGAAGAACCTGAAACAATAAAAACTCATAACAGATAAACTAAGCACTAAAATAAAAACGATAATAAAACCTAAAATATCTTGAGGTAGAAAAGTGAACTTAGCGAATAGAGCTCTGAATACGGCCATGAAGTAACCATGAATAAAAAATAGATAAAAAGATAAGTCCGCCATCAAACCTAAAAACCTATTAGGTGAATTCGCTAAACGATAGAAACCTGAAAAAAGCATCACGCCTATAGCAATTTTCAAAAGTAAATCCACTCGAGAGTCCCATTCCCAAATAAAATAAATCGATGTAAGCAGCACTAAGAAGAAAAAGAAGTACAAATAGAAATAACGGGACAAGCTCTGATACATGACTTTATGGTGAAAAATGGCCATCCCCATCAACCAAACAGGTAAGAAATAGAAAAATGATTGAAGAGTATTATCGTTAGCAAGAGGCCTGCCTAAATAAAGAGCAGGTATTAACGCAAGTACAATTACAAGGGGTAAATAACGACTACTCGATAAGGCCTTAAAGATAGGAAAAGCCAAATAAAACAAAAACACCATAGGCATAAACCAAAGAGGCCCGAGATGTGCTCCCGTAAACAAAAAGTACAGGGTTTGTCCTATCAAACCATAGCTTTCTTTAAGTGCAGCTAAATCCACCCATGGATGAGCGCTCTTGTACCCTAACAAATAAATGGCCAATGCAGGCAGCGATATCACCATGTAAGGAATAACGACTTTTTGAAGTTTATTCACCAAATATGATTTATAAGTGTATTTAGAGACCAGATAAGAAAATAGCCAGCCGCCAATCAATACAAAAATAACAGTGCAATTTCTCAGCAAACTACGAATGACATCGGCAAACTCTGAATTACTGAAAGGAACAACAGAAATCACATGGGCGGAAATAACTAACAAAATAGCTAGTCCACGCAAGTTATGTACATATTGATAAAACATAACTAAGCCCTAATACACACTTTATGAATTTGCTTAGCAAATACCCTGTTCGTAATATCTCTAGAGACGTTATATCGAGGCTGAGTCAATAAGTCTTCAACACTTAAACTGGGTAACGACTCATTAGGGTATACAACATTCATAAGCGGATGATTAATCTCTTGTGCGATTTGAAGTTGATGGTCATCCGAAAACTCAGAAAATTTCTCAACTCGAGGCACAAAAAATACTCGCTTTTGATAGCTGAGCATCAAGTTAATACTTCCAATACCACAATGACTGACAACCAAACTCGCCTCTTTTACATACGCCTCCATATCCTGACGTGAGACTAAATTCACAACTTCACCGTTAGCCGGGTGTTTTTTCACTTCATTATCACCTGCCTGAATCACCCATCGAACCTTGGCACTTTTGTATAAAGGGTGCTCAGAAATGAGTTCCAATAAGCGCTGAAATTGATAGTCGGAAGTGCCTAACGTTACCAGTATTAAAGGTATTTTTGGCGAGTCTAACGGGGTGATTGAAACGTGTTCTTGGTTCTCATTAAGAATATCGAAACACTTGCCTATGTACTGAACATCATTTCGCTTAGCGATCTGCTCCCATTGAGAGAAAAATAAGTTAAAGAGCTTATATTTTCGGATCAGCTTTCCTGTGTTTGATAATTCAACCACGCGAGAAAGGGTATCAATAAACACAAATCTAAAGCGCAAAACCTTGGCCAACAAAGCGAAAGGTAAAACGATAGGGCCACCAGTACTTAAAATCGCTTTTGGTCGATGTCGTAATAATATAAATAAGGCAAAAAATACATTAATAAAATGTATAAACGGATTAAATTGAGTATCAAATATTTGATAAGCGCGATTGATACGATCGTCCGTTATGGTTATTTTGTTGCTCACCAAAACTATATCGTCAAACTCACTTGTAGCACACATGGCTTGAGTCAAATGACCACCTGCAGAAGCCACGATCAAAACTTTATTACCCATACATGCTCCCTCTTATAATCGAAATATAATGATCAATTATATTTTTGGTCAAAAATTTCTTTGAAGCTTCTGATTTATTAAATTCTCTTACGCCTGAAATATAATAATCAATATTATTAATAAGTTCTTTTAGTTGAATTTCAATTTCCTGATGATTTTTTGATTCTACTGAGACCCCAACATTGAATTCATCAAAATAGCCATCAATACCAGTTTTCTTATGATATAAAATAGGAACACCAGAAAATAACGCTTCAATATAGACCATACCAAAAGTTTCATTTGAGGCAGGTAATAATAACCCTCTTGAATTTTTCATTGATACTAACAAGCTTTCTCTACTTACCTCACCTTTTAAGCTTACCAAATCACCACAACCTAAATTGTCAATATGATTTCTTACTATTTCAAAATTCCGTTCATCACCACCACCATAAATATCAAGATAAACATTAATACCTTTATCCTTTAGAGAAGAAATAGAAGTTATAAGAGGTATTACCCCTTTCCTTTTGTATTGATGAAAACTTAAAACACTTATAAAATTTTTATGCATTAAAGAATCCTTATAAGAAAGTAAATCACCTGAAAGTTCACATACATTAGGAAAATCACTTGAATTTTTCACATTAAAAAAATCTGAATAAGAGCTCTTCATCCAAGGACTAACAAAAAATATATGTTTGGCATTGAGAGCTACTTCTCTAAACTTTTTCCTCGAACACGGCAATCGATTTATATTATGACTATCTGACCCACCCCTTACCGATATTAAATAAGGAATATTTAAAAATCGAGATAACCTATTGGCTATTAGCCCTTCTGTTGTCAACTTATGACCATGAATCAAGTCAAAGTTTTTATTCCTTAAAAATTGATAAAATATATATGACCAAACAAAAATTACTGGCATATATATATAAGGAATTGGTAAAGCCCAGTACACAATAGATAATCCTTTATCAAACTCCTTGACAGATACTTTAAATGGATTCGAAGTTCTATTAATTGACAGAACGAAATGACTCACTTCATGCGTTTCAAACTCAGTTGCTTCAATTAAATTGGAAACCGCCCTTGTAAAAGGATATGGCCTGCCATCTGGATAATCTTGATGAATGTGTAAAATCCGTTTACTCATCATTCAATACCTTTAGCTTTGCACCTTATCTAAAAGGCTGGTTGATACCGTTGTGGAATCGAAAGGCTCCACATGATCAGTGAGCAATTGAGAGTTTCGTGTCACCACAGAATGAATATTTTTTCTGAAGGTGGTATTAGAAAATCGCTCCGCATTGGCCCTAATATCTTCAACGCTCAAGTTATCCGATAGCGTTTCAAAACGGTTTACAGCAGCCTGAATAGATGCCGAAGTTTGCTCCTGAAAGTGCATGCCGGTTACGCCATTGCGAACAGTTTCCAGGCATCCCCCTTTACCATAAGCAATAACTGGAGTCCCACATGCTTGCGCCTCAACAGGTACAATGCCAAAGTCTTCTTCAGCTGCAAAAACAAACGCTTTGGCTTTTTGCATATGCGTGACCATGGCTTCATTCGACTGATACCCTAAGATTTCGATATTCGGGGCATTCTTGGCTAAATTCTTAATCTTACTCATATCCGGGCCATCACCGATGACCTTTAACTTTTTATCGGGCATATGAGTAAATGCCTCAACGATAAGATCAATACGCTTATAAGGAACTAAACGGGAGGCAGCCAGGTAATAGTCATCTTTTTCTTTACACACCTGAAAGCGTTCTACATCAACAGGTGGATACACTAGTAATGCTTCCCTGCGATAACACTTATAAATCCGCTTTTTAATAAAACCTGAATTAGCAATAAACTCATCAACACCGTTTGAAGTACGCACATCCCAAATTCTAAACTTATGCAGAAAATAACGAGCAATAATTGACTTCAAGCCCCGCTCGATGGCACTTTCTTTTAAGTATTGCGCCTGCAGATCCCAAGCATAACGAGCCGGTGAATGACAGTAACTGATATGAACTTGATCAGGGCCAGTAATTACCCCCTTAGCAACCGAATAACTCGAAGATATAACCAAATCATAATCAGATAGATCAAACTGCTCGATCGCAATCGGAAATAACGGAAAATAGTTACGATACTTGTTTTTTGCGAAAGGCAACTTTTGAATAAATGAAGTGGTCACCTTTGCATTATTCAACCAACCACGCTCTTTTTCAGGTAAGAAATCCACTAATGTAAAGATATCCGCATTCGGATACTGAATCAGTATTTGTTCTAGAACTTTCTCTGCTCCGCCATTTACGACGAGCCAATCATGGATTAATGCGACTTTCATAAATTCACCTGTTCGCTATAGGCATCAAGAACTTAAATTGCCAGATGGAATGTCCATTTCGCTTCTGCTCGTCTCGAATAACGATCAAAAGATAAAAAAGAATCATCAATAAAATAAAGGTAAACACTTCAACCAATTTATTATGACTCGGTGCCAAAGCAGCTAACGGCACAGAGAAATAAAGTGCATAGTGCAATACATAAGAAGCAAGAGAATTACGGCCAATGGTATCTACAACCGATTTAATTTTTGCAATCCATCCTTTAAATTGACTGAGCACTGCAACCAGCATGGTCACAGCAATAGAAAGCCCTAAGTAGAGACTCATATAAAGAGGATGTGGCGGCGCCTTATATTTAGCTAACGCAAGCTTTATGAGTGGCTGATCATCTATCAGGTTGAAACCAATAATTGATCCTATAATTAAAAATGCTGAAAGAGAGCCGTAAACTTTCACAACGGTAAGGTTACTTAAAGATCTAAAGTCTTTAGCGATTAACATACCGATAAGCGCTAAGGCGAAAAAAGGAAAGAACGGATAAACGTTATAAAACAGAACTCTAAACAAGTTACTGTTATCAGCAGCACCAAATGATAAGCCGATAGCATAAGAACCAATATAAAGACTGAAAATGGATACTAACGCGGTGCTGGTGTTAACTCGTTTCATCCATAAAATTGCCAGCGGAGCCAAAGCAACAGCCATCAAATAAAAGGTCAGTATCTCGCCCCCTTTCGCAAACTGTTGATAAATCATGATCGTGAACAGCTGATCCATCATCTCTGGAAAACGAAATGCTAAAATCAGAACGATCATTTCCCTAGCTATGAATATCTTAAAAATACGAACTTTTAATTTTTGATAAAGAGAAGGCATCGATGATAAACCATCAACTTTTCTTGAGTAGGCAATAAAAAAGGTAAACCCAAAGATTAAAATAAAGTATGGCGTCGCAATTCGGAAAAACGCTTTTAACCAGTTCAAAACCTCTTCCGAGATAATTCCTCTTGACTCTAAAGCACCAATATAATGAGCAAAAATTAGCAATATAATGGCTAATCCTCTGCCTGTATCCAGCCAAGTAATACGACTCATAACTTTGCCTTCTCCAACTTAAAACACGTAGAAGTGATAACTATTAAGCACAATAACCAAATCATATTCTGATCTCGAAAGATCGAAGATTCCGTTAAGTTGTGAATGATAGGAATGGCCATAGCAGAGACCTGCCAGCCGTAAGAAAATCCTTTAATTAGATAGGCAATAAAACAAAGTACGAAAAGCGTCAGGATATATCCTAATTGGAGAATTAATTCCAAATAGCCATTATGTGCCGTCGTAATGCGTTTAATAAAACTAAAGTCATCGTCAAAATAAAACGGTATAGATCCTGTACCAAAGTAGCCACCATAACCATAACCGAGCAGTACCTTGTCAAAGGTCTTGATGTCAAAATACAACGTATCCCAAATAAACCCCCTGCCCGTTAAAGCATCAGGTTCTAAAGACATGCCTGGGTTCCATTCAAAGTTCAATGTCAGAGTAACCAAAGGTACTATTACAAATAACATTACTGCACCAGTAAACAGAGAAAGCACTACTGGGGTGGAAAACACAGGACGTAGCCAAACAAGAAAAAAGAAAAGACACGCTATGAATATGTTGGTTTTGCTTTTGGTCAGTATAAGCAACGCCATCAAACCAAAAGTCATCCAGAGTAATTCTTTCCTTGCACCCATATGAACAATCAAAAGCGTCACAAGTGCAATCAGAACGATGAGGTTAATGGCATTAACATTTTTTCCAGCCACATAAGCAGATAATGCGCCAGACGGGGTAAAACCAGCCCCAAGCGCAATGGAGATGAGCGTTAACAGAAAAACCACGCAAACTGCCACCACCACGGAACGGTATAAACCACCGCGTTGATAACTGTAATAAAACGATAAACAAACCGTAAAAATGAAACAGAGCTGAAAGAAAGACCGCTTAATCACGTAGCTGGACTGTTCAGCCCAAATCGCGCTAACTAAGGCCACCGAGGGTAAGACCAACAACCAAAATAGCTTTTTGCCCAATTCTTTGGACGCTAAACTATTAACTAGAAAAAAACGACTGATATAGAAAAGGAAAAAGCTAATCCAGAAGAGTTGTTTGATGAAATTGCCGCCGGATTTATTGGCCATCCTTTGTGAAAAGTCAGCCTCCATCATACCGCCTTTACTCGTTAAATCAGCCTGAAAAACACCAAGGCAAAACAACAGCACGAGACAGAAACCGTATTTCTCCCATAGGTATGAGATAGAGCTGCCATTCCCTTCCAGCAGCCTCATCAGTACAACTCAACCACACGTTTAGAAAATAGCGCTTTTAGCTTTCCGGCTTTATCTACAAAACCAAGTAACGGTTTAAAATATGAATTTTTCCCCATTGGCAAAAGCAACAACATCCACACTAAAAACACCAATCCCTTTAGAGAGTTTTCAGCCATATAACGAATTTTCTTAGAAGAGGCTTGATCAAGCAGTCGATAGCGTGTGTATGTTTCACCAACTCTGAAACATTTTTTTAAGATATACGATGAATTAAGTCGATCTTGGGCGACCTCTTCTGACACGGTAGCATTATTAGATGTAACTAATTTAGCTCCCAGCTCGTGCATTCTATGGAATAAATCGGCATCTTCACCGCCGGTAAGACCATAAGCCTCGTCAAATTTTAGAGCGTTATGATCAAGAAAAGCTTTATTGACCAAAGTGGAATTAGTGCCACCACTCGTTACAACAGAGCCATCAGGACGTGTAGGTCGCTCAAAGGCACCAGATTTAATCACCCATTGAGGCGTATTTTCTGGATACAAAGAAATAACACGGCCAAAAACCACATCCGCCTGATAAGCTTCAGCAGTGGCTAAAAGATGTTTAATCCATTGCGCATCAGCAACTTCATCATCATCGATAAAAGCAAGCCACTCGCCAGAAGCATTCGCGATGGTTTTATTTCTAGCTTTTGCAATATTTTTCGCCGTTTCCTGAGCGTAAACTACAGGAACCACCATTTTCTTAGCTTGATTTAAAACTAGATCTCTTGCGAACGCACTTTCGTCATTATCAACTACCACAACTTCTAGATTGATACCTTCAGGCAATTGTTGTTGATCGATACTTTTCAGCGTTTCGACTACATGCAACCGCTTATATGTGCACATACAAACTGAGATAAGCATAATCTGTCCATAGCGTGTCATTCAAAATATTAGAATCCCTAGTCATCAGAACTTTACACATCCGCTCTCATTTTGTGAATGACTTACTCTAAAAAACTTGCCATTTACCGCCATTTTTACCGGTAGTCTCAAAATATCTAAACACTTTTCTATTTGTCATATATCGATCATATTTTTTGCTTATCATTGGCCAGCTAATGAATTAGAACTAGATATTAAGCCCTGATGAAAGTGATCAAATTACGCCACTTTCACTTGGCTTATGGAGATATAACCATTAGACTTCCAATGTATTCGTTCTGCACAAGAGGGATCTTACTAATGAGAACTTTACTGCTTCTTATGACTTTTATGACAAGTCTGTCAGCCTTTGCCGATTTAAAAACCGATTTAACGACCCTTTCTCCCGCTGAAGCCATGCAAAAGGCCGTTGATGCTTGTAGTAGTGCTTCTTGTGCACAAGACCTGATTACAGAAATGTTAGACGCAGGTGTATCGCTCAATGACACCATGGCTGCTGCTATTGCTGCCGGCATTCCTGCCGCGGATGCCGCCAGTGCTGCATTAGCCAATAATCAGTCAGTTGCTGATGTTCTTGCCGCTACCACTGCCGCTGGCGTTAGTAATGCTGACGCCGTCGCTGCTGTTAATACGGCCGCACAAAACAACCAAATTGATAGTGCATTAGTGGTTGCAGCAGCACAAAACCAGAACATTTCTGAAGCTGATATTGGTGCTGCGATAGCACAATCGCAATCACAAAGCCCTGCTACCGGTACTGTTACAACAGCACCTGTTGGTGGTTCGACACCAGCTCGTCCTGCCCCAGTTGTCGGTGCCCTACAACCCGTTAGCCCTAACTAAGTTTTAGGCTTTGTAGTTCATATCTTTATTACCCGGCTTGCCGGGTTTTTTGCTTTATGCTGGCCTTATGAGTAACTGGAAATACTATCTGCTTGTTTTATTTACATTGCCTCTGCCATTTTCTGGTAATGTTGATTGGGCCTGGCCGTTGTTTTGCGCCGCTGTCTTTTTCATGCTTTTTTATGAATTAAAAACATCGGTTTATCCCCTGGTTTTAACCAAAGCCTCACCCGTCTGGCTCTTGTTATTAGTTGCTCAACTGTGGGTGATTATACAAAGCCTGCTGTTGGATAACCGCCATGATATCCAACATTCTTTATTACAGGGCCTGGGGCTGGTCGCTTTTTTTGTACTGACATTGTTGCTATTAACAACTCGTGAGCGTATCAAGCGTGCGATTTGGGTTGTTATTCTCGCGGCCAGTTTTCAGGCCATTTACGGGGCACTGATGGTACTGAGTGGTCTGGAGTGGAGCTTTTTTACTGAAAAGTCCAGTTACCGTGGCACAGCCACCGGCACCTTTATTAACCGCAACCACTTAGCGGGCTACCTTGAGATGAGTCTGGCGCTGGGTATTGGTTTCTTATTGTCGCAGTCAGCACGTTATCGAGGTAGCTGGCGACAACGCCTACGGCAAACCATTGATACTATATTAAGCCCTAAAGTGATTATGCGCTTATTATTAGCCGTAATGGTGATTGCGTTAGTATTAACCCGCTCTCGTATGGGCAATACCGCTTTTTTTGCCAGCTTGATGATCACTGGTGCCCTTGCACTGCTGCTCATGAAAAACCGTTCGCGCGCCACTACAGTTCTGCTAACCAGCTTATTGGTGATTGATGTTGCCATTGTGGGCACTTTTTTTGGTGTCGAAAAAGTAGCCGAACGCCTGCAAAACACCAGTGTTGAAAAAGAAAGCCGCGATGAGGTGGCACGCGATACTTATCAGATGTGGCAGCAAAACCCGGCATTGGGTATTGGTGCGGGCAGTTATCAATACACCTACCCGGCCTATCGCAGTGCTGATGTCACCGTCCGGGGATTATACGACCATGCCCATAATGATTATCTGCAGTTTTTAGCCGAGTTTGGCCTGCCTGGTTTTATTGCTTTGATGTTAGCCGCTGTCTGGTGTGGCTGGCTGGGGCTGGTTGCTATGCGTAAACGGCACAGTAATTTGATGAAAGGATTAGGTTTTGCCTCGACCATGGGCCTGTTAGCCATTGCGATTCATTCCAGTGTGGATTTTAATCTACAGATTCCGGCCAATGCCTTTATGTTTGTCTTTTTAATGGCCATGGCTTGTATTGCCCGCTATACACCATTGCGATAACTCATTATGAAACTGAGTGCCTCTAAATTAACACTGCCGGTAAATACCTCTGGTCGAGACTTTGTGGTGGGCGACTTGCACGGCTGTGTCGACGGCTTGTATCAACAGCTGCAGCAACTAAATTTTGATAAGCAGCAAGACCGGCTGATTTGTGTGGGTGATTTGATCGATCGAGGCCCTCAATCACAACGTGCCTTGGAGTTGTTGGAAAAACCCTGGTTCTTTTCGGTATTAGGCAATCACGAATACCTGATGGTGAATGCGCTGAAATACCATAACAATCAAGACAAAATGTTATGGCTGCAGCATGGCGGTGATTGGATCACAAGTACCGATCCTTGCCATTGGCCAGATTGGTTCTGCGCTATCGAAGCGATGCCAATTGCCATTGAGGTACACAATGCTTCGGGTTTGGCGTATGGCATTGTTCACGCTGATTATCCGCTGAATGATTGGCACCAGTTTGAAACACTAACAGAGCATGAATTGAAGCAATGTATTTGGGGACGAACGCACTTTAAGGAGCGCAGCCAGCATGTCGTTGCCAATGTCGACTGCCTGGTTCATGGTCATAATATTTCTGAGCAGGAGTTGCAGCTGGGTAATCGCTTGTATATCGATCAAGGGGCTTACCTGGGTAACCCGCTGACCATTAAGCAGTTGTAGCTATAGCGTCGTAAAGCACCCATGTCGTTGAATGCCCGTGTCGCTAATGTTCCGTTGGCATACGTTCAACCAATTTATTTAACAGTGAAGCATCAATCTGTTTCTGATTGAAACTTTCTTCAACCAGTGTCAGAAAGTCTTTCAATTCGCGGTCTAACGTCATCCCACTATTAAATATCTTATTGGTATCGAGAATGCCGGTTTCCATAATTTTCTGAATGGCCATTTCCTGGCTTTCATCCAGTCCTAAAAAGTGCACGCTGTTATCCATGCCTTCTGCCATAGTTTCAACCACATCGACAATTTGTCGCATCACTTCCTGATAAGAATCATCCACATGTTTCATCAACTGGTTCATTTTTTGGGTCATTTGTTTAACCAGAGCACCTTCTAATTCAAGGTTTTTCTGATTATCCAGAGCCACCACACGTGCATGAGTTCCCTGTAATAATGAAAATACATTGTCTTTAATCGCGCCGTATTTTTTTTCATCGTGGATCGGCATGTTTTTAACCAATAACGATACGCTCTCATAATTCATAATGGATCGATGGCCAAAATCCACGTAACGGCCCTGATTTTTGCATTGTTCCAACAGTACCGATTCCATCGCTTTTGCCATGCCATTGGCTTCCATATTTTTAACGCCATGCGTACTGCGCATTTGTAAACTGCAGTTCAGCCCGTAACTCTGCAATGCCTGAAACAATCGCATGCCGAGTTCATCCAGGTTATTACAGGTATTGCAGTCGAGTAAAAACTGAACATTCACCCCCAGGTCGGAGGTATCTGACATGGCAATAAAGGCCATTTCATTGGCTTGCTGTAGCTGAGTTTTTAATTGCACGTTGGCCAGTTTATTAAAAACAACCCGATCTAATCTGGCTTTTAATTCCCACATCGAGTCGTGGCAAATAAAGTCATCAAAACCAGCGGCCAGTGCATCCATACGGTCTGCCAATTCGTCGCGGCTTGCCAATACAATCACCGAGCTATCCTGGTATTTGGCATGTTGCTTTAATAACTCACAGCTTTGGATTGCCTGACCCATCCCCAAACTAACGGCATTGATGACAACCACTGAAAAATCCATTGTTTTTTCATGGATATTATCAATGGTCGCAATATGAGTGAGTTCATAAGCAGAGCCAAGTTGCTGATCAAGATTCTGGCAATCTGTCACGCCAACCAATAACGCAGGGTAAGCCATTATTAAAGCCTGAGTAGTTAACTAATTACTCAGGTTTAGCTAATGACTTACTGATATGCCAATTCAAACAGGCTTTCTGATCGTTTTTTTAACAACTGCTATGAGGAATAATATTTCTATCTCGAATGGTTATAAAAACAAATCAGATAAGTAGTAACTCTTTGGCTCGGTGCAATGCTTGTGTTCGACTTTTAGCACCTAGCTTAACGTTAATTTTACGCGCATGTGTTTTCACGGTATGAAGGGAAATAAACAATAAATCGGCAATTTCCTGATTGGATAACCCCTGGTCTATTTTGCGCAATACTTCAAGCTCTCTCTCACTGAGCGATACATTGTCTGGTACTTTGGTGAGTAGTTCGACGTCTTCACTCCAGTTAGTATGCAGATTAGGTATCCATTGGCTCATATCCATACCAATGCCTTCGCGATCAAGGATTGTTTGCAGGTGGCGTAACTGGGCTTCTCCTTCGGCTGGTTTTTCTGCGCGCAGCGCCACCGCTCGGAGCATCATGATAACCACACTCATTAAATTCTGACTGTTGTTACGTAACCATTGATCCGCTTCAGCAATACAGGCTTTGGGGTTATTCGCTTTAAGATACAAACGTGCACGGGTAACCGAGATAAAGTCGGGCAACATTGGAAATACGTCCGAGCGTACCAACGGGCCATTTTCCTGCATTTTTATGAATTCATCGATGTAACTCTGAGCACGGGTCAATTTACCCTGATAAATCCAGACATTGGCCTTCACCATTGCCAGCCATTGGTAGTTTTCAATACGTACCTGCCAGCGTTGCATCAGACGCTCAACCTGATCCAGCAAATCCAGTGCTTCGTCGTATTGGCCCACTTCGGCCTTGGCCATGGCCAGGAAGGCATAACCATAACAAACGGCAGTATCATGACTGCGACTGCTGGCTGAGATACCCTGCTGCATCATATCAATCAGTGGCTTACGGTCATGCCCCATCAGCCACAGCATAAAGGCTTTGTATGACAATAAACGGCCTAATGAAATACCACTGTTTTTGTTCGCCGTTAATAACGTCAGCCCCTGTTCAATCACTGCCAGGCTACGTTTAATATGGCCGCGATTTAATTCAATCCGACCATAATCAAACAATACCTGAGCTTCCATTGCCGGTACCTGGTGCTGGCGCGCCAGATCCTGAGCAAAGCGATTCCAGATTCTGGCCCCATCCGCATCGTTATTGACCAGACAAAGTAAAGACAAGCTGGTACCCATCAGAATACGGATGGTAAAACGATCTTCAGGTAAATGTTCTAAGGCAAACTTACAGCGCTCTTCGGCATGTTTGATATCACCATCCAGGCGCGCCAGATAACCCTGCAATGCGGCTTTTTCATACTCTGAAATCTGCTCGCTCTGAATCAGCGTATTCACCAACGGCAAAGCTTTATCGCGTTGTTGAGTAAATAACCATGACCAGGCGGCAATCATCATCAGATGAGAAGAGCGGCGTAATAACTCATCCCCTAATCCCTCAAGCCACTCAAGCATGGCAGCAATATCCAGACTCCCAATCAGATGGTCGACCTGTTCTTCAACCCAAGGAATGACCTGTTGGGATAAACCCGCTTCTTTGGCATGAAACAGTGCAGCCATTCGATCGTTGCCACGTCGTAACCAATCGTATGCCTGAGCATGAAGGGACTGACGCGATGCCTGCGGTAACTGCTGACTTAACAGGGAAGCCATCACCGGATGAAAGGCATACCAACCCGGCCGGTCTGACAGAGGTTCAATAAACAAATTTTGTGACAGCGCTTGTTGTAATAAGCCGTGGAAGTTATGGCTGCCAAGGCAGTGTTCCAGAAGCGATTCATTGAATGTCCCCACCACCGCCGCTTGCTGGATAAATTGCTGCATATCCGTTGATAATGCATGTAAAGCTTCGCCTTGCAGGTAATCGCTCATTTCCAGCTGCCCCAGGAGCACCGGCGGTTCAGACGGTTTACCTAACGCCCGGAAACAACCGAGCCACAAACTCAGGCCAGCGGGCCAGCCCTGCAAGCGTGAATGAATTACCGGTACCAGGCGACCCGCCTGCTCAACGTCATTATTCATCAGAAAACGTTGAACCTGATCATCATTAAAGGTCAGCTCCTGACTACTCAACCAGACAATATTCTGTTGCAGCCGTAAACGTCCTAATGATTGTGGCAAGTAACGTCCGGCCAGCAGCAACTTAAGATTATTTGGCCGTTCCGATATAAGGCGGGCTAATAACGATTGAACATCATCACTTTTTAATAAGTGAACATCGTCCAGACACAAGACAACGGGTTGCTGATACGCCGCGATTTCATCCAACCACAACAGCAGGGATTGATCCGCATCAACCGTGGTACTGGGGTGCTGGGCAGCAGACAGTTGCCGATGCGATAACGCGAGATTTTCTATCTCCATTAGTTGCGCCGCACACACTTCCAGCAAGTTATCCAGAAATGCCATCGCGGAGGCATCACGATCATCACAGCGAAACCAGATGACATGCGATTGCTGATCACAGTATTCCGCCATCAACAAGGTCTTGCCATAGCCTGCCGCGCAGTTGAGCCAGACAATATCCTGCTGCTGAAACGCTTTTGTTAACAACTCCGACCGTCGCCAGAAATGAGGAGCAAATACAGGGCGTCTGGCCTTATTATGAATAACCGCCTGGCGAGCACGCTGTTCCAGCTGTTTTTTCATCGTTTGCGGATCGATTGTGTGTTTCTCCGTCATTTTATTGTTCCATCACTCAGCGGTAGATTGAGAGGTTGGCTCACCAAAACCACCTCCTCCCGGAGTATGAATGCAAAACACCTCTCCCGCTTGTAATTCAACATCGGCACAACCTGCTAATTTCTCCAGCTTGCCAGAGCGACGTTTAACAAAATTAAAACCAACCTGCCCGGAGCTGCCCCCATTCAGGCCAAAGGTGGTTTGTTGACGATGGCCACTGATAATATTTGCCCGCATATTTTTTAAAAAACGAATATGGCGCTCAACTCCATGACCACCATTGAACAAGCCGCTACCACCGGATAACGCACGCAAGTGAAAATGTTCCAACATCACAGGAAAACGTTGTTCTAAAATTTCCGGGTCGGTTAAACGCGAATTCGTCATATGACTGTGGACCCCACTGGCACCATCGCCCTTGTGGCTGGCACCCACCCCACCGCATAAGGTTTCGTAATATTGGTGGGAGTCATCACCAAAGGTGAAATTATTATTGGTGCCCTGACAGCCCGCCATTAGCCCTGACGCACCCATCATGCAGTCGGTTAAATATTGCGCGGTTTCTACATTACCCGATACCACCGCCGCTGGATAAACCGGAGCAATAATCGATTGCGGCGGAACCTTAATGGTTAACGGTTTAAAAAATCCGGCATTTAATGGCATGGGTTTATCTACCAGCGCGCGGAAGCTGTATAACACCGCAGCATAAACCACCGAGGTAGGGGCATTAAAATTACCGGGATGCATTAACTGATCTGGGCGGTAGCCGGTTCCGGAAAAATCAATCACCGCCGTTTGAGTGGTTTGATCGACCTCGATAGCCACCTGAAACTGAGTGCCGTCATCCATGGCATAACAAAATGAACCGCTGGGTAAATCCGCTAAGCAATCGCGCAGGGTTTGTTCGGCATTTTCCTGAACGTATTGCATATACGCCAATACCGTTGGCAAGCCATATTCAGCGCAGACACGTTGCAGTTCACTGGCGCCTTTCTCACAAGCCGCCACTTGTGCGGTTAAGTCGGCAATATTTTGTTGGGGATTTCGTGCCGGATATTTAGCCGCAGACAATACGTCTAGAATGCTTTGCGTTTGAAATTCGCCATCACGTATCAACACCAGATTATCGAGTAACACTCCTTCTTGTTCGATATGCTGGCTATTGGCAGGCATTGAGCCGGGAGTAATACCGCCGATATCGGCATGGTGACCACGGGCTGCAACATAAAAGTCGGGTTTTTCATTTATCAAGTTCTGCTGAATAAATACCGGTTTTACAACAGTTACATCCGGCAAATGCGTACCGCCGTTATAGGGCGTATTTAATACAAAAGCATCGCCGGGCTGCATATTCGGATGATCTTTTATCACCACTTTAATGCTTTCGCTCATTGAGCCTAAATGCACCGGAATATGCGGCGCATTCGCCACCAGCTCGCCATCACCATCAAAAATGGCACAAGAGAAATCCAGACGTTCTTTAATGTTGACGCTGGTTGCGGTTTTTTCCAGTACAAACCCCATTTGTTCAGCGGCTGACATAAAAATATTATTAAATATTTCTAATCGTACTGGGTCGTTCTTAACAGCATCGTTTTTAATGCTTTCAGGCTCTGACGTCAGCGCGCTTTTTTGCACAGCGCTTTCCGCTGATAAAGATTTTTTAATAACTAACGCGCCGCTGGTTAATACTTCCAACTGCCAGTTCGGTTCGATCACAATCGTGCTATTGGCATCGGTTAATAACGCAGGGCCTGCCAAGCTAAAACCAGCGGGTAATTGCTCACGAGCATATACATTGATTGCGTGTTGTTGATTGCCAGAGAAAAGTTCGCTGGTTTCTGTCACAGCAGGCTGACCCGATGGTAAAGTTTGTGGCTCTGGCTGATAACCCCCGGCAACCACTTCGAGTTGCACCGCATCGAGCAATAATTCTTTGTCGCGGTAAATAAAACCAAATAATTGCTGGTGTTGCTGTTCAAAGTTTTCGCGCATGGCAGGCGCATCAGAAAACTCAACCAATAAGTGCGTGTCCGAACCGTCATACCGACAATAGGCACGACGCGTTTCGGTTGCTTGAGAGCCACTTATGTCCGACTGTTGCTGAAGTGTTAAAAAGGCCTGCTCTGCTGCGGCCAGTGTCTCTAGAGGTTCCTGACTCAGAGACTTTTCAACCGCTTCTTCTCCCAACCAGCGTTGTTCAGCCAGACCAATACCATAAGCTGATAATACGCCGGCCAGAGGATGCAGATAAACATGCTCCATACCCAAAGCATCGGCAACCAAACACGCATGTTGCGCGCCCGCGCCACCAAAGGCATTGAGTGCATAATTCTGAATATCATAACCACGCTGCACGGAAATCTTTTTCACGGCATTGGCCATATTATCGACCGCAATGGTTAAGAAACCTTCAGCAATCTGCTGTGGTGTGAGCTGCTGGCCACTTTCCTGTTGAATCTGTTCTGATAACTGCCAGAATTTCTGCTCAACAATTTTCTTATCCAGCGGCTCGTTTTGTTGTGCACCAAACACATAAGGAAAGTGTTGCGGTTGAATTTTTCCGAGCAACACATTGCAGTCGGTGACCGTTAACGGCCCACCATTACGATAACAGGCTGGTCCGGGGAACGCGCCAGCTGATTCCGGCCCGACCTGAAAACGACCATCGGCAAACTTCACAATCGAGCCACCACCGGCGGCCACCGTATGAATATTCATCATTGGCACCCGCAAGCGGATACCGGTTACCTGTGTTTCGGTTTCACGCTCAAGTTCACCAGCCCTCTCTCCTTTTTCACCTGCGGTGTAGTGGCTGACATCGGTGGAGGTGCCACCCATATCAAAACCAATAATCTGGTTAAAACCATCTTGCTCGGCAGTGCGCACCATGCCCACCACACCACCGGCCGGGCCGGATAACACCGCATCTTTGCCATGAAATACGTCGGCATCGGTTAAGCCGCCATTGGATTGCATAAACTGTAAATCGGTTGGCTTACCGTTTACGGAAACCGGCAGTCCATTTTTTACTTGCTGTACGTAACGCTTTAACACCGGGGATAAATAGGCATCCGCCACCGTAGTGTCACCCCGCGGCACGAATTTAATCAGCGGGCTGACCTGATGCGATAACGAAATCTGAGTAAAGCCCATGTCACGGGCAATATCAGCGACCATTTGCTCATGCTGCGGGTATTTATAAGCGTGCATAAACACTACCGCCAACGATGTTAGCCCCTGCTCGCGGGCTTCACGCAGGATGACCTGAACCCCTTCTTCATCCAGTGGCATATCCACCGTGCCATCGGCTAATACTCGCTCCGGTGCTTCATACACACAACGATACAACAACTCTGGTTGTTCAATATGAATGGCAAAAATATCCGGCCGGGTCTGATAGCCAATTTCCAGCTGGTCGCGCAAGCCATGGCTAATTAACAGGCAAGTGTCTTCACCTTTGCGTTCCAGCAAGGCATTGGTGGCTACTGTGGTGCCCATTTTCACCGATTCAATCTGACCGCTACCGTCTTGCGGAAACTGGGGGAATTCGGCACGAATACGGCGAATCCCCTCAACGGCGGCATCTTGGTAATGTTGTGGATTTTCGGATAACAGCTTACGGCTTAATAATTCACCATCCGGACGACGGGCAACAATATCAGTGAACGTGCCGCCCCGATCGACCCAGAATTGCCAGAAAGAATGATCAGAAACATCAGAAGCAGACATGAGAGTACAACCGGAAACCGAATAAAGAACAAACCGCGATAGTAGGCAGTCGCTACGCCCAGTTCAAGCATCAACACCAACTAGCAAGCCCGGCTATAACTCCGATTCAATTGGCAACCACCCCAGAAACCATGATTGCAGGCGACGCCAGCTGCTGGCCTGAGGGTCGCTGTCATACGTTTTTTCGACACAGTCCTGGCGCTGCTCATGCCAGGTCAGTTGGTTATCCTGTAACGATAAACGATATGCCTGGGTTGGTAATTGCTGTGCCATCACACGTCGGATTTCAGTGGCCATCTGAGCCTGCTCAAACAACAACCCCATCTCAGTATTCTCAACAACGGATCTTGGGTCCAGATTCATGGAGCCCACAAAAATATAACGCTGGTCAGCCACCAGCATCTTGGCGTGTAAACTGGCGGATGAAGAGCCACTCCAGGAAGTCACCGGCTCTTGTCTCAGGTCGGGTTTCAGTTCCCATAAACGAACACCTCCTTGTAACAAACCACGGCGGTATTTTTTATAGGCAGAGTGCACCGCCGGAACATCCGTCGCAGCCAGAGAGTTCGTTAGTACGGTAACCTCTACACCGCGATCAACCAGTTGCTTCAGGTATTTCACTCCCTCATCACCTGGTACAAAATAAGGCGATACCACCAATAAACTCTCTGTGGTCTGATCACTGATCTGGCTGATATTGTCAAAAACCGCGGAGTGACTTTCTGGCTTAAGCAGTTTGTCAGGGGAATCTCCCAGCAGATAGGCCTTTCCTTGTCGTAATTCTTGTCCGGAACTCGGCACAGAACCTGACCCGACTTCCACACCCGTCTTCAGCCCAAGGTCCGAGACTAATTCACCGGCTCGTTTTTTTAATGCCTTTAAATACGGGTGTTCTTGCTTGTTTTGAGCCCACTGCTCGAGCTTTTGACGAGAGGCGGTTAACTGTTCAGCGCTAATGTCTTCCTGATACAACTGCTCCACCGGAAAACTGAGCGAGCTGTTCCAATAGCGATCAAAAGAAACCGAGGCATCACTGACTACCGGGCCTGTAAATAAAACATCAAGGTCACCAAACACCACGTCATCGCGAGCGGCATTAAAGTATTCATCGCCAATATTTCGCCCCCCCACAATCGCCATCAGATTATCGGCAATCATCGCTTTATTGTGCATGCGCCGGGTGGACACGCCATAACGGGTGATGAACTGTAGTTCTCTGGAGTATTCACGGCGGAACGGATTAAAAAAACGAATATCAATATTTGGGTGAGCTGCCACCTGAAACAGTGCTTCGTCTTTTCCACGGGTCGCCATATCATCGAGCAATAAACGAACACGCACTCCACGATCAGCAGCCTGCAATAAGGCCAGTGTCAAAGCACGTCCGGTCAGATCGTCATGATAAAGATAATATTGCAGATCCAGTGTTGACGTTGCAGCCTGGATCAGCGCCAGTCGGGCAATAAAGGCATCAAGACCATCGCCTAACAATTTTAAACCGGCCTGTTGGCCCGAAGCGTCAGACAATGTCGGCACAGAAGCCAGGTCAGTGACAGAGCGAAGTTCAGTGACAGAAGTCGAAGCAACAGATGAGGGCTGCCATTGCTGCAAAGGTGAATGCTCGGGTGCAGAGCGATGATATTGTGGCGTGAGATTAGAATATTCAGGGAAAGATGCGCAGCTACTCAGTAGCCACGCACAAAAAATAAGGCAAAAACAGTTACGGCATGTGCGCCACATAGGCTGCTACGTCCTTCATTTGCTGTTCATTCATATTCTGAATAACAGAAGACATCGGAGAGTTCTGGCGTTCCGGGTCTTTGTGCAAAAACTTCATCAGCGTTTTTTCCAGGTATTCGTACGGTTGCCCGGCAATACGCGGATACTGCTGATTACCATACCCATCATTACCGTGACAGGCAAAACACATGGAACGGTAAATCTGCTCACCTTTGGCGTTGCTTTCAACCGGTTGCTGACGTTTTGCCACCGGGCTTTGCGAAAAATACAAAGCAATATTGATGCGATCTTCTTTGCTTAAATGGCCGGCCAGTTTACTCATCACATAATCTTTACGAGTGCCATCGGCAAAATGTTCAAATTGAGTGAACAGGTATAACGCATTCTGACTGGCCAGATTCGGGATGTAATCACGCTTGGAGTTACCATCATCACCATGGCAGCGAAAACACAGTTGTCCACGTTCACGACCATCGGCAACCGCGGCCTGCATCAGTGCCGTATTGTTCTGAATCATGGTCATTTCAACCAGCATATTCTCGACCGTCTCTGCATACGAGGGCAGAGTCATAGATAGAGATGCTGCTATCAGGGTACGGATCAGATACTTCATACAGGGTAAATTTTTCAATATTTGATATTTGGTGCAGCGAAAATACGCATATTGCTGGCTCAGGCCAAGTGACATTATTTGCCAACCACCTGAAAAATGAATCTTGCCTGACTTGTATCAAGTATCACCCGGCGGTTATTTCTTTTTAAGTCGCGTGATTACGACCTTGGTTTATGACACGGCGGGCAAGACTTCTCATCAGCGACTGCTCGGATTTGGTGTGATCCGGGGTCGGATTCGGGTACACTTTCGCGCTTTCTTATTTCTTCTGTTTAGTCAGTATCTGCCGCCGTCGCTGGCGCAGATCAGAATTTATAGTGACGCCATGATGCAAGAGACTTATCAACCAAAAGCCATTGAAGCCTCAATCCAGAGCCAGTGGGAAGAACAACAGGTATTTAAAGCCGTCGTCGATGCCAATAAAGAGAAGTTTTATTGCCTGTCGATGTTCCCTTACCCAAGTGGCCGTCTGCACATGGGTCACGTGCGTAACTACACCATTGGTGATGTAATTTCGCGCTACGAGCGTATGCAGGGAAAAAACGTGATGCAGCCAATGGGCTGGGATGCGTTTGGTCTGCCAGCGGAAAACGCAGCGATCAAAAACAACACAGCACCGGGTAAGTGGACCGACGAAAACATTGCCTACATGAAAGGCCAGCTGAAATCGCTGGGCTTTGGTTATGACTGGAACCGCGAACTGGCGACCTGTAAGCCTGAATATTACCGCTGGGAACAGTGGTTCTTCACCAAGCTGGTTGAGAAAGGTTTAGCGTACAAAAAAGTTTCTGCGGTTAACTGGTGCCCACACGATAAAACCGTTCTGGCCAACGAACAGGTGATCGACAACTGCTGCTGGCGTTGTGATACGCCGATCGAGCGTAAAGAAATCCCACAGTGGTTTATCCGTATTACCGATTACGCCGAAGAGCTGTTAAACGATCTTGATCAGCTGAAAGGCTGGCCGGAGCAAGTGGTTGCCATGCAGCGCAACTGGATAGGCAAGAGCCAGGGCGTTGAATTACATTTCGGTATAAAAGATCGTGAGGAAACCCTTGAGGTCTACACCACTCGTCCGGATACCTTAATGGGTGTGAGCTACGTGGCCGTTGCTGCGGGTCACCCATTAGCCGCCGAAGCCGCTGAAGGTAATGCGGAGCTGGCTGAGTTTATCGAAGAATGCAAAAAAGGCGGCACCGCAGAAGCGGACATCGCCACCATGGAGAAGAAAGGTTTCGCCACCGGTCTGACTGCGATTCACCCTGTATCTGGCAAAGAAGTCCCAATCTGGGTCGCGAACTTTGTACTGATGGATTACGGCTCTGGCGCTGTGATGGCGGTTCCTGCACACGACCAGCGTGACTTCGAATTCGCTCAGAAGTATGGCTTGGAAATTAATCAGGTAATTGAAGCGCCTGCAGACTTTGATCTGTCGGCGGAAGCCTTTACCGAAAAAGGTAAGCTGATTAACTCCGGCGAGTTTGATGGTCTGGATTTCGATGCCGCTTTTGATGCTATTGCCAAGTGGTTATCGGATGCGGGTAAAGGTCAGGTCAAAACCAACTACCGTCTGCGCGACTGGGGTGTGAGCCGTCAGCGTTACTGGGGTACCCCGGTTCCAATGATCAACAAAGCCGACGGTGAGCAAGTACCCACACCAGCCGATATGCTACCGGTAGAATTGCCAACCGATGTGGTGATGGACGGCGTCAACAGCCCGATCAAAAACAACCCGGAATTCGAAAACATCGAGTTCGAAGGCGAACAGGCCTTCCGTGAAACCGATACTTTCGACACCTTTATGGAGTCTTCCTGGTACTACGCGCGTTACTGCTCTCCGTGGGACGACACACAAATGGTCGACCCAACCGAAGCTGATTACTGGCTACCAGTGGACCAATACATCGGTGGTATTGAACACGCCATTCTGCACCTGTTGTATGCCCGCTTCTTCCACAAGCTGATGCGTGATGTGGGCCTGGTTAAAGGTGATGAGCCATTTGCCAGCCTGCTGTGTCAGGGCATGGTTCTGGCGGATGCGTTCAGCTATCAGAATGAAAACGGCGGCAAAGAATACGTTGCACCCAAAGACGTAGAAGCTGAGCGTGACGAAAAAGGTCGTCTGATCAAAGCCATGTGGAACGGCCAGGAGCTGAAACACGAAGGCATGATCAAAATGTCGAAGTCGAAGAACAACGGTGTTGATCCTCAGGAAGCCATCGATGTTTACGGCGCCGACACCGTACGCTTGTACACCATGTTCGCTGCGCCACCGGAGCAAACGCTGGAGTGGTCTGAAAACGGTGTTCAGGGGGCACAAAAATTCCTGCAGCGGGTATGGCGTTTAAGTTTCGAACTGCTGCAACAGGAAGATCGTTCAATCGTTGCTGCTGATCAGCTGAATAAAGCCGAAAAAGATGCACGCCGTAAAGTGCACGAAACCATCCAGAAAGTGAGCGATGACATCGGTCGTCGTTATTCTTTCAATACCGGTATCGCTGCCATTATGGAACTGATGAACACTTTGCAGAAGCTGGATCTGTCCAGTGCCGGTGGTCGCAGCGTGATTGCCGAAGGCCTGAATGCGGTTGTCCGTATGTTAAGCCCGATGGCACCACATATTGCGCAGGAACTGTGGACGGCCTTTGGTAACGACGGTTTAGTTCTGGATGCGGCATGGCCAGTTGTGGACGAAAGCGCGCTGGTGAAAGACAGCATCGTACTGGTTGTTCAGGTGAACGGTAAAGTTCGCGCCAAATTGGACGCGCCAGCCAACGCTTCTAAAGATGATCTGGAAGCCATGGCCATGGCCGACGATGCAATTCAGAAGCAGATTGACGGCAAAACCGTGCGTAAAGTGATTGTGGTGCCGGGTAAGCTGGTTAATATTGTTGCTAATTAATCTGTAAAAACGACTGGAAGCATACTTCCTTACTTCAGCCGGAGGGAGGCATCCATTATTTAAAGCAGCAGAGGGACTCTGCGGTAGCGCGGCAGGGCCAGGGATGGCCCTTCGGCGCGGTGACTAAATAATGGATACCTCCCACCGGCTTTGACCCGATCAGGAAAAACCATGCGCTTAATCATCTGGACCTTAATGCTTTCAATGCTCACCGCTTGCGGCTGGCACCTGCGGGGTGTATCACCACTGCCTAAGGAATATCGCGTTTTATTCCTGCAAAGCCAGGCCGGTAACAGTTTTGATCAGCAATTAATCCTGCAGCTGGAGTTTAACGATGTGTTACTCACACAAACGGCTGCCGATGCACCGGCTATCCTGCAGGTCAACAAAGTTGAAATCGATAAGCGCACACTATCCGTCAGCAGCTCCGGGCAAATTTCCGAATATGAACTGAATGGCCGTTTAGACGCTCGCCTGATTCATATTGAGCGTAACAGCGAACTACCGATTCAGGTGAAGTCGCGTCGCCGCCTGACCAATGACATTAATAATGTTGGTGGTACCGCCAGCGAAGAAGCTGTCCAGCTGAAAGAAATGGAAAAAGATCTGGTGCGTAAATTGATGCGTCGCCTGCAAAGAGCACAAGCGGATGCCTTTATTGCGATTCCTGCGCCTGCTGCAGCAAAACCTTCCAGCGTACAGGCTCAGCCATGAAGATCCGTCAGGATCAGCTGACAGCCACCCTACAAAAAGGCTTGGCACCCTGCTATCTGGTATCCGGTGATGAACCCTTATTAGTCATGGAAGCGTGCGACCAGATTCGTATGGCAGCACGCCAGGCGGGGATCGAAGATCGGGAGTTATTCCATACAGAAGCAGGCTTCGACTGGAATCATCTGCGCGAAGAAGCCAACGCTATGTCACTGTTTGCCAGTCGTCGGATTCTTGAAGTCCGTATCCCCAATGGCAAACCGTCGGATAAAGGAAACGCCTTACAGGATCTGGTAAAGCAACCCAACCCGGATAATCTGCTGCTGATTATCTGCCCACGGATTGATGCTGCCACCCAGCGAACAGCCTGGTTTAAAGCGGTTGATAAAGCCGGTGTCTTTCTTCCCGTTTGGCCGATTGAACGCAATCAGTACCCTGGTTGGCTGAAGCGCCGCTTACAAGTGGCGGGCTTACAAGCCGAGCCTGCTGCCATTGCAGCATTGGCACACCAGACCGAAGGCAATTTATTGGCCGCCGTTCAAGAAGTGGAAAAACTGCGCTTGTTAGGCGCATCAACCATCACTGAAGAAATGATCAACGACGCCATTGGTGACAGTTCACGTTTTGATGCCTTCAGCCTTGCTGATGCATGTCTGCTGGGAAAACAGGCTGAAGCCAGCCGGATTCTTTCTCATCTTCGTGGCGAAGGCGTTGAGCCAATTATGATCTTAGGCGCGTTAACCCGGAAAGTACGCCAGCTGATCTCCCTGAAAAACACCTCGGGCCAACAACTGAGCGAAGCCTTTAAGAAGAATAATATCTGGCCCAAACAACAGCCCCCCTACAAAAAAGCCCTGCAACAACTCAGCATCAGTGACCTACACAGTGCTCTGCAAAAAGCCACCGATATCGACAATGCGGTCAAAGGAAGTGGTGAAGATCCCTGGTTACTGTTAAGTGAGTTAACCCTGCTGTTAACAAATGTAAAACTGCCAACCAGTTAACTTCAGAAATACACACAAGTGCACATCGAACTATCCGGTTCTGCGTCATACTAAGAACTATCAACATGCTCTGACTCTGAGAACGATCACAGACTTTGAGTTTTATCAGCATTTAGTATGCATAGCCACACTGGCTTAACAGAACGATCCGGCTCAACAGGACAATCTGAGACAGAAGCGTGAAGCAGTGCTCATTCTTTTGTCATCAAGGTGACAATTTTGGTCACCTTATGTCAAAGTAAGACCAGCAATGTGGTGTATTTGCTAAACTAATTTGAGATTCGCGTGACTAAATAACACTCGATTCTCATAACAAAGGGGTAAACATCAATGAATAGTATGGCAGGTCAACAAAATGCTGACCTGGTTTGGGACTTACACACCCTAAGCCAGCACCAGCGGGCCATGAATTTTGTTAAACAGTTTGAGAATCGACTGTGTGTATTTTCTGGCTCAGTAAAACAGCTATACACCAACTACAGCATCTTCTTTCCTGAAGAAGCCAACCGCCAGATGGTGATCCTGCCAGACCCGTATGCATTTCATGATACATTCAGCCACCTGAATGCTGATGCAGTCCAGTCCACTGGTCTGCACGTCATTCCAGGCAACCTGATTGGTAAGCAGGGCTTGTATCTGGTGATCTCGCACAAAAACAAAAACGTGCGCTCTGTCCCGATTCCGTTTCAGGAAGGTATGCGCCAGATTTTACGCCGCTCGAACAGCGACGATCCGTTTTTGCCGGTTCTGATGAAAGGTGATTTACGGGAATTTAACGATAAGCTGCCTTGTCTGCACCTGAATCGTCTTCGTCTAAGCGAACTGAAGTCTCTGTCCAGCCTTGAACGCGAAGGTATTCGTACGGTGATCACTGACAAGCTGATGGCCCTGTACCAGGAATCCACTGCTCTGAATCTGGCATAAACCACTGTTACAACGATAACAGCGGTTTAGCTAACACGACTTTGACTCAGGATTCTTCAACCCGGTAATACTTCTGAAGCTGACGCCCCAACCCCTGGCGCCAGGCTTTAGGCTTAACACCAAAGGTATGAAAAATCCGGGTATTGTCTGATGATACCGCCCATGGAGATGGCATCATTCCTCCCTCTTGAGACCCCAGCTCAACCTTTGACAGGTCTTCATACTGGCTAGCCAGCGCCATTAATGCTTCAGCGAAACCGAATGCCGATACTGGTTCAACGCCACTGAAGTGGTAAGTGCCAAAAAGCTCATCGCTGCAAGCTAGCTGACGTAAAACTGCCAATAAAACATCCGCGACATCATCCACCGGCGTCGGATCAAATAAGCGCTGCATATCAACACTCAATGGCTCTGATAAGCGGGCTTTGGCCAATAGCTGACTAGCAAAGTCATCGTTTTGTAATGAGAACAACTGGCCAGTCCGCAAGATAACATGACGTTCATTTTCACGAGCCTTGCTTTCCATTGCTAATAATCGATTGGCCACTTCCGTATCAGCAACATTTGGGTCATCTTCTGTGACAACGTTATCCGCGCGATACGCAAATAACGCCAGTGAGGACAATAACACCACCCCGGCATCCATTTCTCTGGCGCGTTCCAGCCAGAAATCAACGGAATCTGATTGCTCATTCAATGGTGGCGTGATCACAAAAAAAGGCTGACCGGAAGAAGAAGCCGTCAGTTTATCGCGACTCTCCAATGTGATGCTCTGATACATCAGCCCCTGAGAGTTTAAATTCCGGACCAACTGCTGACCCACAGGCTGATCGGCACCAATAACATAGGTTTGGAACGCACTACTGCTCACGACATATTCCCATAGAAAAACCAATAAGCCTGAACCATAACCATGTGGCTTTTTTTGGTCAATTCCTCACAGAGTGCGCATTTACCTCTTGATGATAATCTCACTTAATGTACCTTGGTACCAAATTAGATTGAGTAAGGGGATTACAATGACAAAAATAAAAATCTTAGCTGCGGCTATGGCAGCCATAGCTGCCTCACAGGGACATACACAGGGCTTTTATGTCGACGAACAGTCTGCCATCCGTTTAGGCGACGCTTTTTCGGCCGGTGCAGCTGCAATCAGTGATGCTTCCGTTGCGGCATACAATCCGGCAGCCATGCTGGCCACTCAGGAAGAGCTGGCAATTAACCTGTCCGCCATCTCGGTACAATCTGAGTTTAAAGGAGATGCCACCACACTCAACAACACACCAATTCAAGGCAAAAAAGCTGAAGCGAATAACTTTGACCTGTTACCCACTCTGTATTTCGTCACTCACCTGGACGAGAGTTTAGCTATGGGAGCCTTTATCAATGCCCCTTATGCCACCGGTACAGACTTTGGTGATGACAGTGTTGCGCGTTACGCGGTTACGGAAAGTGAAATTACCGGTATCGATGCTGGTGTTTCTTTTGCTTTTCAGGCAACCGAAACAACATCTTTTGGCTTTAGTATTATTTCCCAATACTTAAATGCAAAAACGGCAGCAGCCATTAACCTGACTGCTGCTTGCCTAGCCGAAGCCCCTGAAGCAATTTGTGCAGCAACTGGAGTTCCAGCATCAGAACTGGGTGACACCACTCATGATGGACAGTTTGAGATAGAAGGTAATGACGTTGCCTTTGCTTTTGCCGCCGGGGTATTTACTGATTTTCAGAATGGCGGTCGGCTTGGCCTGAATTACCGAACCCGGGTCGTGCACGACATCAAAGGTACCGCCAAAGTTAGCTTCAAAGAAAGTACCAACAGGTTTGTTGAGTTAGCCGGGCTGGAAAACACGACAGCACAAGGCAAGGTACAAATTACCACCCCTGAAACAGCCAACATCAGTTATTCCCATGAATTCGGCAAGCTGACGCTGCAATCAGATGTTCAATGGACCAAATGGTCGCGTTTTGATCAGATCAAAATTGAAAGCAGCAACTCAACCGTCAGCGCGCTGACGGCCATCCCTCAGGAACACAACTGGGAAGAAAGTTTCCGCTTCTCTTTAGGGGCGAATTACGCGCTGTCAGAGCAACTTACCCTGCGGACCGGTATCGCCCTGGATCAAACCCCAATCCCAACAGAAACAGCCAAGGTTGATTTCGCGTTTGACGACTACAAAGCCATGTCGATCGGGATGTCGTACCAGTTAACGGAAGATTTGGCTCTGGATGCAGGCTATCAGCACACCCTGGCACAGGAGCGTGCAATTACTCAGGATGAACTGGCATCAACAGGCTCTCGCTTACAAGGTGACGTTAGCAACGATATCAACTCATTTGCTCTCGGATTACGCTGGGCAATGTAAAAGAGGCCCTCAAGACTGGGTTAGTTGCCATCAGTTAACCCAGTCTCATTGCTACCCCCACCTTATTTCTACATCAGCTTTATTTCTAGCCCAGCTTCATCCGGGTCACTTCATTCTGATTACGCAGTGCATCCTGCTTTGAAGGAAACATCTGCACATCATTTAATGTAATCAACAATACACGCCCATCACTCAAGCCAACGTAGCCCGCTCGGTGCTCCTGAAGATAACGATCATTTTCCAGAGGTAAACAAAACGCTTCAGGCAATGCCACACTGCGAATCAGGCCATTGCCCAGTTCATTACCAACATCTTCAGGCCTTACGAACAAAGCCAACGCATCATCACTGATGACCAGAACCTGACCGTTTACCAATACAGCCAGGTCAACCCGCTTACCGGATGACAAAGATCCCGGCTGAACACTCTGAATCAAATCAGAACTGTTTTCTATCAACATACTTATAACTGCTCTATTGTGTATCTGGCGGATTATACCTGACGGATCGAAGAGTAATAGACATGCCATTACCAAAAACTAACACACCAATAAAAACAATTGATTTTAGCAATGAACTATTTTTGATCCATACTAAACTCATTGAATTAAGACACACACTCAATAAAGGGAAACATCATGTCTGCATTTGAAAACAAAGAAGGCCAAAACGTTCCTTCGGTTAGCTGGCCAACTCGCTCAGGTGACGATTGGGTAACGGTCACCAGCGATGAGATCTTTAAAGGTCGTACCGTTGCTGTTTTTTCATTGCCAGGAGCATTCACACCAACCTGCTCAAGCACACACCTGCCACGTTATAACGAATTGGCGAAAGTCTTCGCCGATAATGGTGTCGATGAAATTATCTGCATCAGCGTTAACGACACTTTTGTGATGAATGCCTGGGCGGCGGATCAGGAGTGCGAAAATATTCGTATGATCCCGGACGGTAATGGTGAATTTACCGAAGGCATGGGTTTATTAGTAGACAAAGCGGAGTTAGGTTTTGGCAAGCGTAGCTGGCGTTACAGCATGCTGGTTAAGGATGGCGTGGTCGACAAGATGTTTATTGAGCCACAAAAACCTGGCGACCCGTTTGAAGTATCCGATGCCGACACCATGCTGGAATACATCAATCCAAGCGCTCAAAAGCCTCAATCCATTGCCGTATTCAGTAAGCCGGGTTGCCCATTCTGCAAAAAAGCGAAAGAAGACCTCAAAAATGCGGGTCTGGAGTTTGAAGAAGTCTTAATGGGACGTGATGCAACTCTGACAACGTTGCGTGCTATGAGCGGAAGAGAAACGGTGCCTCAGGTATTTATTGGTGGTAAACACATCGGTGGCAGTGAGGAGTTGGCTGAATATCTGAAAGCGTAAACGGCCATTCACTGAATATCAGCAGCCTCAGAGTGCCTCTTCACTAAAAAGAGACAGCTCCTGAGGCTCTGCTTTTACGCGATTTCGTCCACCACGCTTTGCTTCATACAATAGCCGGTCGGCACGGTTTAACATCACCTCAGCACCTTCGTTAAGGTGATGCTCAACAACACCAACAGACACGGTTAACGGGATATTCATGTCGGTATAGCGTTGTTCTGACACCTGCATCCGTATACGCTCTAACGCCGTTCTTCCCGCGTCCAGATTGACCCCACTTAACAACAGCACAAACTCTTCACCGCCATAACGCGCGGCCACATCCACTTCGCGTACAGCGTCTTTTAATAGCAATGACAACTCTGTAAGAACCTGATCCCCGACGCGATGCCCATGTATATCATTGATTTGCTTGAAGTGATCAATATCGACAAAAGCCAGTACAAATGGCAGACCTTCACGATTGGACAATGCCTGCTGTTTATCCAGCATTTTTAATAAATAGCGTCGATTAAATAATCCGGTTAATTCATCGGTGATCGCTAACTCTTCAATTTTCACCAAAGCACGCCGCAATTCACGATTTTTCTGACGATAAGCATCCCTGAGAATACTGAATTCTTTACCAATAACGGTGTAAGCCATAATGCAGGCGAGAAAGGCCAGCCCCGCCAGTAATTCCATTTCCAGGCTCCATACAGAAAGCTCATAGACATGGAAGTAGCTCAACACACCGCTGTAACAGGCTAATACAAACAGACAAATACACAGATACTCTTTCCAGCTTAAACGAAACACGCCAAATGGCATGACCGCCAGGTAAGCCATGGTCCAAACAGGCCGTAATACATCGGAATTAATTAACATCAAGGTGATAAAGCTGATACCTGCCAGCATAAACGGAATCATCAGGCTCGGATCCTGATACCGTTTACTCCGCCCGGATATCACCAGATACAGTAAAAAACCATGCACACACCAATAACTCATTAATAAAAAAATGAGTTCATGAAGCGCTAACGGCGTCAGGCCAAAAAGATAACTGATGCTAAACAATACACTGAATAACAGAGCGGCAGCTGAAGCCTGAGTGTGGCGACGAATGATATCCCGATGAAGCTGTTCCACTAAAGCGTCCTGTGCACAAGAACAAAACGCAGATTATAGGGATTAAAAAATAAACAACCATGGCGTATGCCATAAAGTTATTAA
>NZ_CP073745.1:252500-422500 GCF_024397975.1 Bacterioplanoides sp. SCSIO 12839 | reverse complement strand
GGTGATCCACTTGAGGATTCACATTGGCATAAAAGCCATATTCATTCGGAGCCAGTTCTGCCCAAGTGGTTTTTGGCATCTCTTCAACGAAGCGGATTTTCACGATCGATTTGATGCTTTTGAAACCGTATTTCCAGGGCACAACCAAACGGAAAGGCGCACCGTTCTGATTCGGCAACACTTCACCATACAAGCCGACGGCCATCAGAGTCAGCGGATTCATCGCCTCATCCATGCGCAGACCTTCTACATACGGCCAGTCTATGGTTGAGAACACAGAACGCTGACCCGGCATTTGTTTCGGGTCGTGCAAAGTGGTGAATTCGACGTATTTAGCAGAAGACAGGGGTTTAAAGCGCTTCAGTAAAGATGACAGTTCAAAGCCAATCCATGGAATGACCATAGACCACGCTTCCACACAGCGCAGGCGATAAATACGTTCTTCCAGATCTACCTGACTGAGAATATCTTCCAGTGTGAATGTGCCTTTAACCTCACACTCACCATCAATTTCAACACTCCAGGGGTCCGCTTTAAACTTGGATGCGTAACGATATGGGTCTTCTTTGCCGGTGCCAAACTCGTAGAAGTTGTTGTACTGCGTTACGTTGGAATACGGCGTCAGGGTTTCGTCCCGCCCCCAGGCCGTCTCCTTCGCAGCAGCGACCTGCCCTGTCAGCCACTCAGGGCCACGATTTTTATTGCGGGAAGCGTCGTGTGTTTGAATTGCCTGAGTTGGCAATGACACAGCGGCCAGACCAACAGCGGCACTCTGACCAAGAAACTGTCGGCGATTCAGATAACTACTATGAGAAGTGATTTCCGAAGATAAAGCGTCGGATTTTTTTGTGCGCTTGATGATCATGCAATAACCCTGTCTAACAGCAATGCGGCCAGATCAGCCACTAACATACCAAGGTTAGACAGGTTATCGCTAAAAGATTCAGTGCGCCTGTTATTTATTTTTCAGGCGGGTCCAGCCTTCATAAACAGGACCTGAAAGAGCATAAGCCATAAAAGCACCCAGCAGAATCTTAGCCGGGTCAATTGAGACCACAACAAACACCATCACCACGGCCAACATGGCCACAAACGGTACCTTGCCTTTCAGATCCAGCCCTTTGAAGCTGTGGTAACGGAAGTTGCTGACCATCAATAAACCCGCCCCCGGCACAATCAGGGCCATCAGCCAAGCCATATCCGATCCGGCAACTCCGGTTTCACTGAATGCCCAAACTGTGCCTGCAACAATCGCCGCGGCAGCTGGGCTGGCCAAGCCAGTAAAGAAGTTCTTATCGGCAACCGCCAGCTGGGTATTAAAACGCGCCAAACGTAATGCAGCGCCAGCTACATATATAAAAGCGGCCACCCAGCCAATTTTGCCCAGACTTTGCATTGACCAACTGAAGGCGACCAACGCAGGGGCAACACCAAAGGAGACCATATCTGCCAAACTATCGTATTCAGCACCAAAGTCGCTCTGGGTATTGGTTAAACGCGCTACGCGACCATCCAGACCATCGAGAATCATGGCAATAAAAATGGCGATTGCCGCATTCTCAAAGTGACCGTTCATACTGGCAACAACCGCATAAAAGCCAGAGAACAATGCGCCTGTGGTAAACAGGTTCGGCAACAAATAAATGCCTTTTCGGCCTGGCCACTTAGCAGGCTTATCAACACCTTCCGGCTGATTGTCTTGGGAAGTCTCAGTCAAAGGAACAACCTTATTATCTTCTTGGTTCATTCTTAACTCATTACAAAATATCGCATTAACACTTCATTATGAGGTATTACAGTGCGGCTGTCTTCCACAATGCTTGCAACAGAGGTTCCTGCATGCGCTGAGTTTTAGCACATAGCCCCACAGCAAATGGCTCGAGTTCTGGCTGTATCGCTAAAACCCTCACCCGCGCCGCCATCGGGCTGTTCTTTAATACCAGCTCGGGCACCACGCCAACTCCGGCACCTAACGCCACCATACTAACAATCGCTTCATGGCCGGAAACCTGAGCATAGATGTTGGGCGTAATATCGCGCGCAGCAAACCAGTGGTTCACACGGGTTCGGGCCAAACCGGTTTCGGATAGCACCATAGGAACCGCCGACCAATCGACTTCGGCCTGGTTTAATTGAGATATCGTGGTAGCGTTTTTCGGCGCAATAAACAGAAGCGGTGAAGGCATAATGGTTTTAAACGTCAATTCCTCACTGAGTTGCTCGGGCCGTGCAGCGACCACGATATCAGCCTCTCCGTTTTCAACCTTCAGAATCGACTCCGCCGCGTCACCCGTGTGAATATGCAGGTCAACCAGCGGGTAACGCTCACGGAAACGCGCCAGCAAATCAGCCAGGAAGCTATAGCTGGCGGTTACCGAACAGAATAATGTCAGTGATCCTTGCAGGTCGCTCACCTCTCCCGATACCGAGTTCCGCAACTGCTGCCAATCAGAGAGCGTGCTTTCAGCATGACGCTTAAACAACTCACCAGCATTGGTTAACGACAGCGGTGAAGTTTCACGCACTAATAAAGTGGCGCCCACTTCTTCTTCCATACGTGCCAAGCGACGACTCAGCGTTGACGGGCTCATATGTAGTTCTTCGCTGGCTTTGCCTAAATGAAGGTGGGAGCACAGGCTAAGAAAGGATTGAAGGTCTTTGTAGTTCATCTGAAGAATGAAGTGGAAGTGATAACAGTTTCTCCTATGTTGGCATATAAAAGCTTACTTTTATATGATCTATAAGAGAGAAAATATTCATACTCTATTTGGTTAGGGAGAACCATCGACATGTTAAAAATTTTTACACACCACCCTTCACGTGATGACAGTAAACTTCAAGGCATCGTCCAATTTAGTCGGCTATCAGGGCTTAAGTCAGGCCTGGAAAAACTTGGAGTACCATTTCTATATCAACCACCGTTAGATTTTATGCCTGAAGGAAATGTCTTGGTAATTTCAGATCACATGGTACTTAGAGAGATATATAAAAGGAAAAAGCAAAATAACACTTTTAACCTTCTCGCTGGCCCCATTCTTGAAATTGAAGACACTCATAGCATGGGAGCTAAAGACTTGATCACAGGACCAGATATAGAAAATCCGTTATCAACCTTAGACAAACTGGACACTCTATTCAGCAGAAAAGAAGTTGATGGCGTGCTTACGGCAGGATCATGGGCCAGAGAAGGATGGCGCTTTGCAGCACCAGAGATTGGAATGAAAACATTTGAATGGTTTGCTGGCGTTGATACAGACTTCTGGGACGGCAAAACAGCCCCAAAGCCTAAACGCGCTTTGCTATACGCCAAAACCAATCCAGGCATTGTTAAAAATGCACATCAGGCTTTGCGCTCCTTAGGAATTGACGTCACCCTGGTAGAATATGGACACTACAATAAGGAAACGTACAAAAAAGTACTTGCTTCCGTTGATTTTGCAGTATTCGTTTCAGAAAAAGAAACCCAAGGTATTGCCCTGGCTGAAGCATGGGCAATGAACGTACCAACATTTTGCTGGGACCCATTCCACTCATTTATGAATGGTGCCGCGTTACTTCCAACCTCATCATGTCCTTATATCACGAAGCAAACCGGCAACAGATGGAGGAATATTGAAGACCTTAAAAATCTACTCTACATCTATAAGCGAGATTATTATTCACCAAGGAGTTGGGTTCTAGAAAACATGAGCGACACTGTCAGTGCACAAAGACTATTGGATATATTCAATATCGTTAATGCTAAGAAAAGTGGATTAATAAAAAACTATGTAAGATAGTCTAAAATGCCCATATTAAAAATAACGTATGGGCATTCAATTAGCCAAACTCTAATCTTAGAAGATCAAACTTAGCCTATCAAACGCATCCTCATTTCATCATATTTCTTCTTGATATAGGGGCCTTCTGGCCTTCTTTCATGAGCACACTTCATTAACTGATAAGCACTCTTCAAATCTTCGCTTTCAATTTCAACAGAAACATCTCTCATATAATTGGTAAGTTCTTCAGACTTCAGCCTCACAGATATTTGAATTGCCTGATCATACTCTCCGATTTCGATAAGTGACCTGATGGAGTCGAGCGTAACAGGAGAATAAAAGCTGTTAGTAAAATTTTCACAAATAAAATTAAATATATTTTCACCTGAAAAATCAGCTATTTCATTCTTACAGCTGACATCAATTTTACGAAGAAGCACACCAGCTAAGTTTGTATCCGATAAGGACGCAAACTCTCGCGGAACATTTAATGAAGACTCTGTCACCCCCTCTAAATCATTACAGCAGTCAATATAAGTATTACCATCAATAAAAAAGCTTTCCCTTAATTCATTGAATGAATTAAATTCATTAAAACCTTTGATAATCCTTTTAGACTGATTTGACATGGACATTTTTGATAAAGAATCAGACCAAGTAGCAACCCCTAACAGCTCCCAACCAATAAATTCATCACTGATTTTAGTCTTGGAAGATACCTTCAAAAGACTTTCCTTAAATTTAGAGTTATTTTTAACGAATAGCCCCTCACCTCCAATCAGTAAATGTTCTACTGGAACATATTGATATCTCCAATCAGAAGGTTGTTTTTTTAATATACTGGGGAAGTCAATTCGGTTAAGTTGAATGATATTTCCCCAAAGGTTTAACATGAGCTGTCTATTCGGATGAAGATCATCATGCTGAACAGGAAAGTCATCTCGATATTTGGTCACCAGGCTCTGCATGTCAAAATGCTTAAAACCATACTTTTGACAATTATCAATATGACGCTGGTTGATTTGCTCCACATTTCTAAACGTAGGAGCGGGCTCGGTTGCTAATATTAAAACCAAGACCCTTGATGCATACTGGGACAACACTTCATAATAAGCATCGATCTGCAATAATGTATGCTCCAATGACAGACCACCGTGATTGTGTGCATGAATATCATTGGCATTCGACTCCGAAACAACGAAGTCATAGTCTTCAAATACCTCTCCATACTTCACAACCTGACATAAATTTTGTAATGACGTAGTGGCACCGAGTGCCAATTCCAATACATTATTTGATTTCTGTAAGGACTCAAATCCTTCTTTAAGAGCCTGAGTTTGTAAGTCTTCATCTTTTAAAACAGAATTACTTCCGCCGAGAAGTACGATATCAGCCATAAATGATTCCCTTTAGCAGCACCTGACATAACTATACATAACCCGCCTAGAAGTAACGAGCAAACATCCTTTCCAGCAGTCAATGCAAAATATGCAACACCTTCTAGCAAATATAGCATTTTACGCAACACCCTTCTTCTTCTATTATTCGCACCGATTTGATTTTGTTCATCGGAAAGCATCCGGTGGATTCACTCTACTAATTGGAGAACCTGTCATGGGTGAGAACTATTTCAACACGCTGAACCTGCGTGAACAGCTGGACCAACTGGGTCGTTGTCGTTTCATGGACCGTGAAGAATTCGCAAACGGTTGTGAAGCTTTAAAAGGTAAAAAAGTAGTTATCGTTGGTTGTGGTGCTCAGGGCCTGAACCAGGGTATGAACATGCGCGATTCTGGTCTGGACGTTTCTTACGCTCTGCGCCAGGCAGCGATCGATGAAAAGCGTCAGTCTTTCCTGAACGCTTCTGAAAACGGTTTCACCGTTGGTACTTACGAAGAGCTGATCCCAACTGCAGATCTGGTTTGTAACCTGACGCCAGACAAGCAGCACACCAGCGTTGTAGAAGCAGTAATGCCTCTGATGAAGCAAGGTGCCACTCTGGGTTACTCCCACGGTTTCAACATTGTTGAAGAAGGCATGCAGATCCGTGAAGACTTAACCGTAATCATGGTTGCTCCTAAGTGCCCAGGTTCTGAAGTACGTGAAGAATACAAGCGTGGCTTCGGTGTACCAACGTTGATGGCTGTTCACCCAGAGAACGATCCTGAAGGTAAAGGTCACGACCAAGCGAAAGCATGGGCTTCTGCCACTGGCGGCGACCGCGCTGGCGTTCTGGAATCTTCTTTCGTTGCTGAAGTTAAGTCTGACCTGATGGGTGAGCAAACGATCCTGTGTGGCATGCTGCAAACCGGCGCCATCCTGGGCTTCGAAAAAATGGTTGAAGACGGTATCGACGAAGGCTACGCAGCCAAGCTGATCCAATACGGTTGGGAAACTGTTACTGAAGCACTGAAGTACGGCGGCATCACCAACATGATGGATCGTCTGTCTAACCCAGCTAAGCTGGTTGCTTTCGACATGGCTGAAGAGCTGAAAGAGCTGATGCGTCCATTGTTCCGTAAGCACCAGGACGACATCATGACGGGTCACTTCTCCAAGACCATGATGGAAGACTGGGCAGCTGGCGATGCTAACCTGCTGAAATGGCGTGAAGAAACTGCAGAAACCGGCTTCGAAAAAGCACCGGCTTCTGACGTTGAAATCGATGAGCAAGAATACTTCGATCACGGCGTAATGCTGGTAGCTATGGTGAAAGCGGGCGTAGAGCTGGCATTCGAAACCATGGTTGAGTCTGGCATCGTTGAAGAGTCTGCTTACTACGAGTCTCTGCACGAAACTCCACTGATTGCTAACACCATCGCTCGTAAGAAACTGTACGAGATGAACGTTGTTATCTCTGACACTGCAGAATACGGCTGCTACCTGTTCGCTCACGCGGCAGTGCCTCTGCTGCGCGAGAAGTTCATGCCACACATCTCGACTGATGTCATCGGTAAAGGCCTGGACCTGAAGTCTAACTCTGTCGACAACGCTCGCCTGATCGAAGTTAACGATCTGGTTCGTAACCACCCGGTTGAGTGGGTTGGTCAGGAGCTGCGTGGCTACATGACTGATATGAAGCGTATCGTAGAAGCTTCTAAGTAAGCTGTCTACATCGCCTTGTCTCAGCTTTTTCAATAACGCTGATTGAGCGTTTTCAGTAAGAAGTTGAGACAAATAAAAATCCCCGCCAGATCTTATCTGGCGGGGATTTTTTGTCCGAGATAATGAATTATCCCGACCAACACTTCCTCTCTGTTACGGTCGTGGTCGTAAGTCAGAAGAAGTGATTCCCACTCAGTCACGCAGTGATATAAGTGTGAATACGATACCAATGGTCATCAGCCTTCCGCCCAAACCGGGAATGGATCTTCCAGTGTTTGCCAAAATTCCGCGCCTTTTAATAACTCGTCTTCAGTCAGCAAGCAGGCATCCAATTGCGCGCACGTGGTTTCAGCGTTAAGGTTTTGGCCAATAAACACCAGCTCCTGGCGCATATCACCAAATGGCTCGACCCATTTTTCCCGAATAAATTGCAGATACTCTTCGTCATCTGGCCAGCGTTCTTCTGGTACCGCTTTCCAGAACATGCCACCAAAGCCATGATGAGCAATGCCGCCGGCCTGATTCCATTGGCCAGCAAACTGTGGCCGGGTTGCTAACCAGAAAAAACCCTTGGAACGAATGAGCTTGCCATCTGGCCAATCCTGATGGAGGAATTCAAAAAACTTTTTAGGATGAAACGGTCGGCGTGCTTCATAGGTAAAACTGCCAATACCATACTCCTCAGTTTCGGGAACGTGTTCGCCACGCATTTCTTTTAACCAGCCCGGCGCTTGTTGCGCTTTTTCAAAACTGAAGGAATGGGTTGCCAGAATTTTTTTAGTATCGATACGGCTGAATTCTGCGGTAATCTGCTCGGCCTCAGGATTCAGCGATGCCAGGATGCTCTGCAACTCTTCCAGATCTTGTGCCGAAATCCGATCGGTTTTATTGATGATCAGCTTGTCGCAAAACTCGACCTGATCCACCAGCAAATCGGCCACACTGCGTTCATCCTCTTCACCCAGCGACTCACCCGTGTCTTGCAGCATCTTCGCTTCACGAAAGTCTCGTAAAAAATTAAACGCATCCACCACAGTCACTAAGGTATCTAAACGGGCAATATCCGCCAGGCTGGTGCCGTGTTCATCGGCAAAGGTAAAGGTTTCGGCCACGGGTAAGGGTTCTGAAATACCGGTGGATTCAATCACCAGATAATCAAAACACTGGTCTTTGGCCAAACGGCTGACCTCTTCTAACAGGTCTTCACGCAGGGTGCAGCAAATACAGCCATTGCTCATTTCAACCAGTTTTTCTTCGGTACGGCTAAAGGAAATTTCATTTTTAACCTGTGCCGCATCGATATTAATTTCACTCATATCATTCACAATCACGGCGACTTTCAGATCATCGCGGTTATGAAGAATATGATTCAGTAACGTGGTTTTTCCAGCGCCCAGAAAGCCAGACAACAATGTGACCGGCAGGCGTTCATCTGATGACATATTATTCTCTTCAAGCTGAGTTATCTCATTATTATTGTTATATTATAACATCCACTTGAAAATCATGAAATGTGTTGATCTGCATCAGCGAAAGTCCCTCCGGTGCGACATCCTGTCACATCCTTTCCAGCAACAAGTTTTTTAACCTGCCGGGCAATATAAATTCTTAGGAATATGATGATGTTGCGCTTTTCTGTTCTGGGTACCGCCGTGTTTTCTGCCAGCCTGATTCAGGCTCAAAACGCTACCGAGCTCACACCCGAACTCACTCCTGTCGTCGTGACGGCACCACAAACTGAGCAAGTGCTGACCGTAACAACCGACCCCAAAGCGCCGCGCCAACCCATTCCCGCTCACGATGGGGCTGACCTGCTGAAAAACATCCCTGGCTTTAGTGTCATCCGTAAAGGCGGAACCGATGGTGATCCGGTCTTCCGGGGTATGGCGGCATCCCGCCTGGGTATCCTGTTAGATGGGGATCAGGTATTAGGGGGATGCGGCATGCGCATGGACCCACCCACAGCGTATGTTTATCCGGAAACCTATGATGAAGTGGTTGTATTAAAAGGCCCTCAATCGGTTCAGCATGCTGGCGCAGGCTCGGCCGGAACTGTGTTATTTAAGCGCGAGCGCCCTGAATTTCATCAGCCTGATACCAGAGGCTATGCCAGTCTCTTATTGGGTAACGCCGACCGTAACGATCAGGTTGGCAGTATTATCAGTGGTAACCAGAGTGGCTACCTGCGCCTCAATGGCAGTCGCTCAGATGCTAACAATTATCGGGATGGCAACGGTGATGAAGTCCACTCAGCTTATAACCGCTGGAATGTTGATGCCACACTCGGCTGGACACCAACCATGGATACTGACCTTGAATTATCAACCTCACGCAGTGATGGCGAGGCACGCTATGGTGATCGTGGAATGGACGGCGTTAAGTTCGAACGCGAGCAGCACAGCCTGAACTATCGGGTGCGAGATATTTCGTCATTAGTCAGTGAAATTGAAGCCAGGGTTTACCAGGGCTACGTTGATCATGTGATGGATAACTTTTCATTACGACCAAACAACGGCATGAAAATGCTGAACAATCCGGATCGAGAAGTAACCGGTGCCAAGCTGCAATCAACCTTAACGCCCACAGCCGACATCGAGCTCAACATCGGGGCAGACTGGCAAAGTGATGAGCATTCGATTCGCCGCGGTGTCGATTATAAAAATCAGCCACGCAATAAAGACCTGAGCGCCCGTAATTATGGCCTGTATGCAGAATGGCATCAGAAATTCGAGCAAGACGCTTTTCATGCAGGCTTACGAATGAATAAAGACCAGGCAAAAGATGAGCGCGCTGGCCGGACCACATCCGGCGATACAGAATACAACACCCTGACTAATGCATTTGTTCGTTACGAACAAGCCATCAACAACAACCCAAACACTAATCACCGCTGGTATATCGGTGTTGGTCATGCGGAACGTGCTCCGGACTACTGGGAGCGTATGAAAAACCCGGCGGCAACCTCCATGATGATGCGTGGCAGCGACAGTACCTTTGACATTAAACCAGAGCGCACGACCCAACTGGATGTTGGCTCAATTTATCAATCCGAACATATTCAGGCATCGGTATCAGCATTCTACGCGCAGCACGACGACTATATTCTGATTGAAACCCTGAACCGTTTTGCCAGCAACGCCAGAAATATCCAAGCCACAACCTGGGGAACCGAAGCTGACCTGAGTTATTCATTCCTCCAAAACTGGAGCAGCAATACCACCCTGGCCTGGGTACATGGAGAAAATGACAGCGATAAACAAGCACTGGGGCAAATGCCGCCATTAGAAGGCCGCTTGGGGCTAACTTATGAAGGCAGCCACTGGAGCACGGGAGGCATCTTGCGCTTAGTGCAGGATCAAAACCGGGTTGCACCGGGTCAGGGCAATATCGTAGGGCAGGATTTAGGGAAAACGCCCGGGTTTGCAGTATTTTCGGTTAATGCCGCTTACCAGCCGTGGCCAGATCTGACGCTGAGCAGTGGTATTGATAACCTGTTCGACCGCACCTATGCCGAACATATTTCCCGCAATGGCGCCAACATCAGTGGTTACGAAACCACGACCCGAATTAATGAACCCGGCCGTACTTTTTGGTTAAAAGCGCAGTGGCGATTTAATTAAACACCCGTCAATCAACACTAAAAATGCCGCCTTTCTGCTAAGAAAGACGGCATTCCGATTAGCCCAAACAGCGGGCTTAGCTGCTAAAGATAAACCCACTCATGATTTACTCATGATCGTGACCGTCTTCATCATGGTCGTGTTCCGCAGCAGCGATACCCACCCAGGCAGCCTGGGCTGGTTTAAAGTTCAGCTCGATACGTTGTTCCACTTCACCATCTTCCAGGTGAACAACAACCATTTCATTCGCTTCACTATTCACGATATAAGCAAAGTCAGACGATGGCGACGAAGTAATGCTGACACGCGGTTGACGCAAACCACCATGCCCCTGAACCGGCGCAGGCATGGTATCAATCACCTTAACACTCGCCATGGTTTCAAACGCGTGTTCTTCTTCCTCTTCATGAGCGGCTTCGTCTTCACCCTCGTGCTCATGTTCATGCTCTCCGGCACCAGATAAGATATGCAGCGTACCGGTACGATCCAGCACTAATAAGAATTCACCTGTGGCAGCCATATGCGCATTATTCTTTTCCGCATCGCTGTCACCATTCCAGTCCACCAGCTCCATGCTCATATCTTCCAGGTCAATCGCGAACAGGTTATCGCCTGCCCAGCCAGCTATAAAGTGTGACTCACCATAACCAGAGAAAGAACCAATACGGCTGTCACCTACTTCGGCAACGTTATCGATTTTGGTCGCCGTGAAAGCGTGGTTCTCACCTTCAGCAACCACCAGTATGCCATCGCTACAGCCAAACACCGTACCTTCTTCCGTGGTGAAGCTGCCGTGCAAACTCGGACATTCCGCATCAAACACTTCGTCCGATTCAAAACCGTCACCCTCGTGGAAATGGAACAATTCCACTTTTTCTGGCAATGACGATGTCGAATCCCCTTTGTTCGAAACTAAAATATGTTCACCCAGTGGCTCTGCCGTACCATGATGAGACGTTGCCAGCTCAAACGCATTCACATTACCTGCCGCCAGCATCTCATCACTGAATTCAACGACCTTCGATACCACGCCTGCGGTACCATCGAAGAAAATAGCACCGTGACCATCGTGGGTTTCATAATGCGTTGGGTTAGCACCGGCAACAGAAAACGACATCAGGCTTGGGTCTTGTTCATAAGGGTGTAAATGATCACCGTGATCTTCCTGGTACTGACCACCGTCAATCACCTGAACCAAACCATCATCCTGACGCTGAATCGCAAGACCATAGCGGTAGCCGGGAGAAGCATAAACCGCACTGGCTTTATTGGTCAGCGAGAAGGTATCCATCACAGAATTATTCTCTAAATTAATCACGCTGGCAGCGGCGTTATCAGCATCCGAAATCACCAGACGACCAGAATCACTGACATCAAAACAGCTTTCATCATGACATTCCGAGTTGTTATTACTGCTGCTATCGCTGCCACAACCGGTTAAAACCAGCGACGTTAACAGTGCTGGTAAGGCGTAATATTTCATATTCATCATCTTTCCTTAAAAATTAAGCGACGTTGTTAAACTGATGTTTCGCCCGGGTAATGGCGCAAATTCTTTTAAATAAGAAACGTGATTCTGCCCCGGTGCATCAAACAAATTGTTCACCTGCAATCCCAACAGCAATTCATAGCGGGAATTCAGCAGCGTGTTGTAATTCATGCGGACATTAAAATGTTGATAAGCAGCCGCCGGTGTTTCCTGAGACGCGACTTTGTTTTGTGCCATCACCCAGCGGTTTTCCACTTCGGCCTGCCACTGATTGTGCTGCCAGGCCAACTGTAATAACGCCGTTGCCGGCGGGGTGCGTGGCAGGTTTTTATTGCCATCAACCGCTTCAGTTAACTGTGCAGAGACATAATCGCTTTGTACCAGTACCTGAAAGCTGTCAGTAAGGGCGTATTCAACACTGGCCTCACCACCATAAAACTCAGCATCAGCCTGCTCATAGCGATACACCGCATCATCCGGGTGGTAAGGATTTTCCAGCGCTTTTAAATCGTTATAGATGTAGTCTTCAAACGCGTAACGATAAACCGCAACCCGGGTTAACCAACGTTGCGTGGTAAGAATCCAGTTCAGGTCAAGGGTGTAAGCGGTTTCTTCAACCAGGTCAGGGTTATCGAGTTGATAAGAAAACGTCGCGTGATGGTCACCATTCCAGAACATTTCCTGTGCATCCGGCGCTCGCTGAGCACGCGCGACACTGATTGCCCAACGTTGTGAGGAAGAAATATTCCAGGTTGCTGCTGCCGATAACGTCAGCGGCGCAAAGTTCACGTCATCGTAATAACCTTCATGCTGGCGCCAGCTGGGATCGACCGTTTTTTCATCCAGAGAGATGGTGCGAAAATCCATCCGTGCGCCCAGTTCGATATTACCGTTACCCCATTGTTCATGTTGCCAATGGGTCTTTTCGATAAAGTAATAACCGAGATCCAGCGTTTCCGCTTCGGGCATGGGCGTATTGTGGGCAAACGGAAAGTCATTTCTTAATAAACTGCCACGGCCACCATTCCAGGGACGATCACTGTAATCGGGTATCTCAGAGCAGCCATCGTGATCATGACAAAGCTTCATGGTTTGCCAGCGCACATTAACGCCCAGCTGGCCTTGCCAACCGAACAGCTCCTGATGACGCAGACGGCTGTTGTACTCCCAGGTTTCCTGATCAAACAGGCCTTCAACGGTGGGTCGGGTCAGCTCGTCGTGTTCATAATCATTAAACGACAGTTCGTTATCCCAGCTGGCAACACCGGAAAACGGCGATAGCCAGGAGGACTTAAGGTCATAACGGATTTGCTCTGGACGAACGCGGGTTTGTTCATCCTCTTCATTCGGAACGGCGTAGTCATATTCACTGTGAAAAATGCTGAAACCGATAAACCCTTTGGTTTCATCCGTACGACTCAGACCTAAGCTGAGCCCTTTGCCATCCGTGTCACTGTTGTTCACCGTTTCTGAGTCAGCGGCCTGGTAATCGTCAGAGGATTTATCAAAACCACCGATGTGCCAGGCGTAACGGCCATTACCACCGTTCAGTTCGGCACTGAGTTCTCGCCCTGAGTCATTGCTGCTGGCTCTGGCGGTCACATGGCCTTCGAGCTCGGTGCGGGGCTGACGGGCAATTTTGTTATCCAGCACATTCACCACACCACCAATGGCGCCGCCACCAAACATCAAAGTCGCAGGCCCCTGAATCACCTCAACCTGATGCGCATTGGCGGCTTCCGCCATCGGGGCATGATCCGAACTCATCGCCGACAAGTCGGCGGTATCGTGACCATTCACCATCATTTTCACCCGGCTGCCGCTCATACCTCGTAACACCGGACGACCAACCCCAGGGCCAAATGAGGCATTACTGATGCCGGGTTGCTGTTCCAACAACGTGCCCAGAGAAGCACCCGGATTTTGCGCTAAGTCCTGTTCATCAAGAACCAAAACCGGCTGTGCCACATCCGCCAGCGATGAATCATCTCCAGAGCTGACAACAACAGTATCAAGTTCGATTGAATACGCAGGAAGCGCCACAGAGGCGACCAGTGATATCACAGACAGACCAGCAATACGACGATATAACATAACAACCCTTATTGGAAAAATAACCCGAGGGTGAGAAATCGGGGGATCGGTATTCTAAAGGAATACGTTATATTATAACAATACACTTCCTGACAAGTTGTTATCGATAAAAAACTCAAATTGCTCAGCCTGTCTGACTGAAAATTTTTCTCCGCACTGTTGCGAAATAGTTATCTACAACTTAAATCACGGCTTACCAGCAAGATAATCACATTTTTATCCACAGCTGAATTTGCCTTTTGCTCATCTTTCACCATTTTTAATGAGTGATTTCAGGTGATTGATTTTGTTGAAAAAAATAACGCAAAGCAGTTGTAAAACCAGAGCGGGTATGAGTTGCTGGCGAATATGACAGAACGGTTAAATTTTCATCAATTTAACAAAAGGAGCCAAGTAATGCGGGCTAGCGACAACTACCCCAAAGTTATCCAAACTTTTATCCACAGAAAGCGTGGAAAACTATCGATTTCAACAGGTGTCGCTTTTGCTGTATCTCCAGCCACTCCGATTAAAGCAGTTGGATAGCGATGTTCTGGCAGATAAAATCATCAGCAAACCGGGGTATCAGGGTCAATCGCTTGAAATTATCTTCCATTATTATCTTTCTTATATGGCTATCCCCCTTCTACATCACAGAACAGGCTGACGCCCAAAAGGTATACAAATACAAAGATAAAACAGGTAACTGGGTTTTTGGGGACAAACCACCCGAAGACAATCAGATCACTGCCAAATCATTCGAGCTGCAAAGTAGTAATACCAAAAAGCCATCTGTCACTGTGAAACAGTCAAAACATAATGGGGGATATTCCGTCGTAGTAAACAATCCGCTACACACCGAAATCCATATTCAACTTGTGAGCAGAAGTAAGCCAAGGCGAATTTTGTATAGTGAAGTAGTTGCCAAAACCTCCGAAAAGACCCTCTACCGCGGTAAAGATAAGCTTAAATACCGCTACAGATGGTCTGTTGGTGAAATGAACTCCCCACATGACCCTTGTTGTTGGTCATTACCTTTCAGCCACTACAAGCAACTCGTCATATCCCAGGGCTTTAATGGCAAGTACTCACACCAATCTCCCCGTTCAAAATACGCAGTGGATATTGCCATGCCTATGGGAACCAATATTTTAGCCGCAAAAGGCGGTACTGTATTTCAGGTACGGGATGGCTTCGCTTTATCAGGTCGAAGCAAATATTTTCTTGATAAATCCAACAGCATAAAAATCGCACACGAAGATGGATCATATAGTCTTTATGTACATCTACTGGAAGGTAGCCTGAGAGTTAAAGAGGGAGATCAGGTTGTGCAGGGCCAGATAATCGCACAATCAGGAAATAGTGGTTATTCAACAGGACCTCATCTGCACTTTGCAGTCATGCGAAATCGGAATATGAATGTGATTTCAGTGCCTTTTAAATTTCTTAATTCAGACACAAATCAAATATTTACTCCTGAAAAAGGCATGTCTCTGCAAAATGTGGGTACTAAAGAACCCCGGCGTTAGTTGCCAGCACGCCCTCTAACCGATAACGGCCATGATCGCGCCGCCATTGCCGTAAGTAGGCAAATTCTTCTGAGAAAGCCGGTGCTGCAGCTGCGCTGGGTTTTGCCTGAGTTAAAGAGTGTGCAGGCGACAACTGTGCCTGTCCGGCCGGAATTACCAACGCCCGTAAACATTCACTGGCGTACCGCGGACGCTCGACGTTATCAACCACCCACCACTCTGCTTGTATGCGCTGAGGATTAATATCCAGTAATACATAACCGCGGAAATAAAAATCGACAAAGTTCAGGTGAGGCAATAACGATTCAAGTGACGTAGCGGCCACGGCAGCACGGGCCTCACTCTCGATACCCGGAGAGCTGACCGCGGGTGTGACCAGTTCCACCCCCAGGTTGTCGTCGGGTTGATCGGCAAACGGATCCTCGTTCAGTGCTAACGCCCAACTGGAGTGAATATCTCCGGTGAGCACCACAAAATTATCCACTTGTGCTTGTTTCACTGCATTAAAAAGCCGCTGACGGGCCGCCGGATAACCATCCCACTGATCGTGATTCAGCGGTGACTGATTAATACTGAACTGCGCCATCATCACCTGTTGCCCTAACAACTTCCAGATCACGCCCTCTTGCTGGGCCTGCGCTAAGTTATCTTCCAGCCATTGCTCTTGTTCATAACCCAACAAAGTGCGTGACTCCGCATCCCGAATTTGTGGATCGTCCGACTGCTGATCACGCCCTGCCAAACGGGTATCCAGCATATTCAGGTCTAACAAGTCACCAAAACGAAACTGGCGATAAATCTGGTATTGGCCCAGCGTATCCACCTGCTCTCGAATGGGCATCCATTCCATATAGGCACGCACAGCACCCGATAACCGCTGACGCCATTCACCATCATCCAGCGTATGGTTATCAGCGCCTCCTTTGCCATCAGAAACCGAACCCCAGGCATTATTTGCCACTTCATGGTCATCCCAGATCACAATAAACGGGTGCTGGCGATGCACTTCCTGCAGATCGCGATCGGTTTTATAACAAGCATGACGCTGCCGATAATCAGCCAGCGTGCGGGTGACATGCGGCGGCTGGTGCACACGCCCGGTAACCAGGCTCTGTTCGCGATTGCTGTATTCGTAAATGTAATCCCCAAGGTGCAACACCACATCCAGATCCGCCCGCCGAGCGATTTCTTTGTAAACGTTGAAGTAGCCATGGGCGTAGTTAGAGCAGGAAGTAAAGGCGATGCGTAAATGATCGACATCGCCTTCTGGCAGAGTTTTGGTGCGGCCAATGTCCGAACGTTGGCCCAACGCTTCAAACACATAATAATAACTTTGCCCCGGCACTAAGAGATCTGCATCTACCTTCACCGTAAAGTCACGCTCGGCATTGGTATACCCCTGCCCCTGATTCACTACCTGATGGAATTCCGGATCGCTTGCAATGCGCCAGCGGTAATGAATAGCCAGCTCATCAGACGGTGGCGTAATCCGGGTCCAGAGAATGACCTTATTCTGCAGCGGATCACCGCTGGCGACTCCATGCTGAAACGGAAAACCATCGGCGGCATGATCCGTTTGTTCAGCATAAGTGGGCTGTCGGTCAGAACGACTGTACGCGGTATACGACAACGCCGAAGCGGCACCGGTAAGCATAAATTGTCGACGGCTGACGGAAACAGAAGAGAGCGGCATAAACAGGCCTGAATAAGCGGAACTCAGCCGTTATTTAGCGCGGCGCTGATGACAGTTAGATGCCAGCTTTCTGAACCGTTTATTGCTGTTTTTTTGCACAATGATGACAACCATGACAAATCCGGTATGGCTATAACCTTGAGGAATATCAAGAACATTAGAGGTTTTGCCCAAAAGTTCCCTGGTGCGACAACCTGTCGCACGCATTTTATCGTGCTCGCCGCTATGATCCGGCCAACTATTAAAACGGTAATTAGCCGATATTATTCTGGTAAGGACGATCATGAAACTTTCAGCCATTTCCCATCTATCATTCGCAGCACTGCTGGCCGCTGGCTTAAGCGCTTGTGGTGGCAGTAGCAGCAGTGATTCAGATACAGAACAAGGCACAACCGATATCAACCTGAGCTTTGCGGCACAATTAAACAGCGCTGAATTGCAATGTGGTTTAAACAGCGAAACGGTTGGCAGTGCACAAACCCCAGCTGATATTAAATATTTTGGTGCGTATATTTCTGAGCTGGAAGTGGCGACCGCTACCGGTGAATTCCAGAAAGTGACTCTTAACAGTGCTGAAAATAGCGATGTCGAACGTGGTATCAGCCTGATTACCTTCTGTGGAAATCAGGACGCCGTGTCTGAAGAAACCAAAGTGTATAACCAGATTCAGGGCACTGTGACGGAGTCTGCTGATTACACCCGTGTTCGTTTTACTCTGGGTGTCCCTGAGCAATATAACCATCTGGATGCAACACAAACCGAAGGCATCCTGGCAAAAAGTATTTTTATGCACTGGAACTGGACAGCGGGTTATAAACATATCCGTATGGATGTTGCTGGCTGGAATATCCATCTGGGTTCAACCAACTGCAGCGGTGAAGGCAAAGAGGATCCTGATTCCATTTGTAGCAATGACAACCGCCCAACCTACACCCTGGACAATATGGACCTGAGCGCCGATAAGATTGTGTTTGATTACGCTACTCTGGTAAATAACTCGGACGTCAGCATGAATACAGAAATGACGCCACCGGGTTGTATGTCTGGTGGTACTGATCCTGAGTGTGGTGAAATTTTTAAAGCTCTGGGGCTGGATTTAGCCACCGGTCAATGCTTAAACAATAATTGTGACACTCAGGAATGGGTGCGCGTAGAAAAGAAATAGCCTGTCTATCTAGCCTCCCGGTCAAAACCGACAGCATTAACGTTGTCGGTTCGCCTTGTTTTTTATTTGTTGTAGATGGTTTTTATGCCCCGTTTCATTCAGTTGATGCTGCCATTATTGGCCACGTTCTTAGGCGCCTGTCAGGAGTCTGAGTACCAACGCTTGCAAGACACTCCGGCAGAAGGCATTACCCTGTTACAGTTAAACCCAACAGCTGGTTTTGCAATGCCGGTGGTGCCCGAAACAAATCCATTAACAGATGCAAAAGTTGAACTGGGGCGTCACTTATTTTACGACAAACAATTATCGTCCAATCAGCAACAGAGCTGTGAGTCTTGCCACGAACAAGATAAAGCCTTTAGTGATGGTGTTGCCCTGCCCCACGGCACCACCGGGGATTTATTAGCCCGTAATTCACAAACACTGACCAATGTGGCCTACAACATTAATTACACCTGGGCCAACCCCCGCTTAACCACATTGGAACAACAAATCTTAATTCCACTGACGGCAGAAGACCCGATTGAAATTGGCATTAACGATGCCAATTTAAATGAAATTCTGCAGCGCTTCCGTGATCAGCTGCTGTATCAGGATTTATTCAGTGCCGCCTTTCCAGAAGAAGCCGACCCGTTTTCATTGGCGAATGTGATCAAAGCATTAGCGTCGTTTAACCGGATTTTAATTTCAGACCGTTCGCCATTTGATCGTGGTGACCTCAGCCAATCAGCCCAACGTGGCCGTGATTTATTTTTTAGCGAAAAAGCCGATTGTTTCCACTGCCATGACAGCTTTAATTTTTCACAATCGAGTAAAAATGTTAATTCGCTGACCATTCCCAGCCAGCGATTTTTTAACAACGGTTTATATAATCTGAGCCAGGACGGCGACTACCCACAAAATAATCAGGGTGCTTTTGGTGTGACGGGTAATGTGAATGATAAAGGCAGCTTCCGCCCACCTACTTTGCGCAATGTCGAATTAACCGCGCCCTACATGCACGATGGCAGCATTGCCACGCTGGAAGGTGTGGTGGAGTTTTACGCTAACGGTGGTCGTCATATTCAATCCAGTGACGACATCGATAATTTAGCCATTATTAATGAATCACTGGGGCTGCCTGCCGATGCCATCAGCCATTTACAGGGCGATGGTCGGGATAATCCGAACAAACAAGCCAATGGCTTTGTCTCTGGTTTTGTTGCCAGCGAACAGGAAAAAGCCGACTTAGTCGCATTTCTGAAAAGTTTAACGGATCGGGAATTTATTACCGACCCACGTTTTGCCAAACCTCAAGCGCTGATTGAGCGTGATGCCCGCCTGAATTAAACCGTTGCTGTTATTATGATGAAATTATCGCTATCCAATTTATCCTTGTTATTGATCACTCCATCTCTGCTACTCATGAGTCAGGCTGCGCAGGCCAGTTCAGGACACGGCACCAGCGACATCTCCAGCGACAGCGCTTCTTCCGGTTGGCAAGCCGATATCAACCTTAGTTATCGTGAAGAAAACGGCCCAAATATGCTGGGCTTTCTACCCACCAACAGCCACCAGCAGCAGGCAGGATTATCACTCAATCATGCGGATTTAAGTTATCAGGCCAATTTACCCACCGAGTTTTCCGGAACCCAAATCAGTGACCAACAAATTGGCCGCATCGCCTTGTCGTATCACAGTGATGACGTGGAATTATCCGAAGCCTGGATTGAGAATCGCTGGAATACCAACAACCTGCGTTTAACCACCGGCAAATATCTGCCCCGTATTGGTTTTCTAAATCACGTACACCAGCACGCCCAAACCCTGATCCAATCACCATTAATGAACAAAGTGTATTGGGGAGATGAGTTAAGCGAAGCGGGTGTGCGCCTTGAGTGGTTGCCTAAATTGGGTAAACGGCTAATGGGCATACAATTACGCCACTCACTGAATATATTGGGTGGCGATCACCTGAACAGCAACGATAATACCTTAGCTGCGTTATATCAGTTGGAAGCCAGCCAGCAGTTGGGGGCGCTGCAAGTCGCCGCATTAATTAACGGTTATTACACCAACGTATCTGATCGCGGCCTATTTTTATTTGATTTAAGTAATAACACTCACGTTCATACCAACAGTGGTTACACCGAATTTTTTGATGGTGATATTCTGCATTTAGGAGCCGGTTTAAAACTGAGTTATGCGAGTGAATTCGGTGACTTTAATTATCAAGGGGAATATGCCCAGCGCGATGAAAAGGGCCTCTTGTACAGCGCCAGCTCAGATCTGGCCGACCTGTCCATGACCAGTAACGGCCAATATCATCAACTGTGGTGGACCAGTCCACAACAGCAGTGGCAGTTGGCGATGCGTTATGATTATTTATATTCGGATGTGGAAGTGGCGAACACCAGCGACAATTCGCTGGATGACTCGCGTCTGAATAATAACGATGCGACCCCAAAACGCATCAGCTGGATGGCCAGCTGGTTATTTGGGGCTCACAACACCAATCAAAACAGCAGCAGCCAGCAGAGATTACAAATGATTTATAGCGACGGGCCTGATTGGGATGCTTACCCGGCCCAACTGGAAATTCACTTGCTGCAGTCGTTCCGCTTTTAAGCGTCGCCCGCCATCCTCTATACTGTGTTGATCGATATTCAAAGCACCCGCTTTAAGGATCACACAGTATGTCTGCCGTTTTATTAAGTGCCGCTCAAGCCAGCTCAGTTATTCCAAACTCTGTTATTGCATTAACCGTTCTGGAAAAACAGGATTACAGCCACTGGCTGGAAAACCAACCAGCCACCATTCAGTCGTGGTTGAGCGCGATGAACTTCAGCTCAGGAGCGCAATTATTACCGGCCGCCGATGGCAGTGCCGCCAGCGCCGTGTTTGTGTGTGAATCTTTAGATGATTTTTTTGCCGCCGGTGATTTATCCGCACAGCTGCCTGCCGGCCAATATCAAATTCACAACATCACCGATGCGGATGCATTGCTCGCCATTGCCTTTGCCTGGGGCGTCGGTGCCTATCGCTTTGAAAAATACAAAAGCAACGACAAGCCACAAGCGCAATTGGTGCTGGCCGATGATGATGTATTAAAAGCCGCCAACGATATGGTACAAGCGGTGCGCTGGACTCGTGACCTGATTAATACCCCGGCGGGCGATATGATGCCGCAACATCTGGCTGCCGCAACTGAAGAAATTGCTGAGCAGTTTGGCGCTTCCGTCACTCAGGTCATCGGTGACGATTTATTATCTCAGAACTACCCCACCATTCATGCCGTTGGCCGTGCCAGCGAACATGCGCCGCGGTTAATTGATTTACGCTGGGGCAATCCACAGGCACCTAAAATCACCTTGGTGGGTAAAGGTGTTTGTTTTGACAGCGGCGGGCTGGATTTAAAACCCTCAGCCGCGATGCGTTTAATGAAAAAAGACATGGGTGGTGCTGCTCAGGTATTGGGGCTGGCGTATTTAATTATGTCACAACAGCTGCCGGTTCATTTACGGGTATTAATTCCGGCGGTTGAAAACGCGGTGAGTTCCAATGCTTTCCGCCCCGGCGATGTGATTACCACCCGTAAAGGCACCACGGTCGAAATTGATAACACCGATGCCGAAGGCCGACTGGTGTTGTGTGACGCTTTAACCGAAGCCGTAACCGACCAGCCGGAGATTATTTTTGATTTTGCCACCCTTACTGGCGCTTGTCGTGTGGCACTGGGCACCGAACTGCCCGGCTTTTTTACCAACCAGTTGCAACTGGCCGGTGATTTAATGCAACAAGGCAACAAGGTAACCGATCCGGTCTGGCAATTGCCGCTGCATAAACCTTACAAAGACATGTTAAAAAGTGACGTCGCTGATATGACCAACTCAGTTCCGGGGCCATTTGGCGGCGCCATTACCGCGGCGTTGTATCTGGAGCACTTTGTTGATGAAACCCCATGGGTTCACTTTGATGTCATGGCATGGAATAACCGCAAATTACCGGGCCGCCCAACCGGCGGTGAAGCCATGGGCATTCGCGCGGTGTTCGCTTATTTGCAGAACCGTTACGGCAGTTAATTGTTCATGAATGAGTTCTGGCAGTTGTTAGATCAGCAACACCTGACAACCGATCAGGTGTTGTATTGGTCAACCTTATTTGCCTCAGTCTTTTCGGCTGCCGCTGGTGTGCTGGATGCCCGCGGTAAACAGTTCGATTTATTTGGTGTGATGATTATTGCGTTTTGTGCCGCGTTAGGCGGCGGCACATTACGCGATGTGGTGCTCGATCGGGATGTATTCTGGGTCTATGACGACAGTTATTTAATCATCACCTGGATGGCCGCCATTTTTACGTTTTATCTGGCACGCTGGATTCACTTATCCAGTCGCTGGTTTATGGTGCCGGATGCCGCCGCATTAGGTTTATACACAGTGGCCGGTACACAAGCGGCATTATCGCTGGAAGTCAGCTGGCTGGTCGCCAGTTTTATGGGAGTTGTGACGGGGGTTGCCGGAGGCATTTTGCGCGATATTCTGTTGAACGAAATTCCCGTGGTGTTTCATCGTGAACACACACTGTACGCCACCGTTGCCTGGCTCGGGTCGCTGATATTAATTGGCTTACATCAGGCGGGCATCAGCCATACCCTTTCAGCAGGGGTAACCATTGGTTTTATTTTCTTCTCCCGATTGGCGGCGATTCGCTGGAATCTGGTATTGCCGGAATATCGGGAGAAATAAAAATCTAAGACTGTAATTATTGATAATGAGATTGATATAAGTTAATTTCGCGCACCAATAAATTGAACATTCGATCACAAGGATAGATTTCAGTGTCATACCAACGCTTAATTATCGTATTTATCGCAACCCTCTTAATCCATTCGTCCTGGGCTGAAGATTCTAACAACGGCTCGCTGGGTATTGGTTTAGGCATTCCCTATGGTGGTATCGGTATTAACTACAACCACACCATATCGGAGCAGGTCGACCTTACAGCAGGTGTTGGTGCAGCATTCGGCCTTGGCTGGGCATTGGGAGCGCGATTTTACCCCCAAAACGATGGTTCAGATTCTGGCCCGCGACTTTCCGCTATCTATGGAACTAACGCGGCCATTCAAGAGCTAAAATGTGAAGGTTTCTTTAGAAACTGTGAAGAAGAGATTACAAATTTTCATGGCTTAAACTTAGGCCTTGGCTGGGGTTCTCGTGGTCGCGCATCAGGTTGGGATATTGATGTTCTGTTCATTATTACCAGTGGCGTCTATGACGAGATAGATAAGCTGGAAGATGAGGGATACGATTACAGCGAAGAGAGTACTGGCCGAGTTAGATTATCATTTGGCTATCACTGGTAATTGGCACCAGCATTGAAAATCATGCCCCGATTTTTTAATTCGGGGCATGATAATTTATTCCGTAAAAAACCGCTTTTCATTCACCGCTTCAATTTCTTCAGCATACTGATCACGGAAATCAACAAACGCCCCGCCGTCACTGCAACGGATTTCACCTTTTTCGATATCGTACACCCAGCCGTGTAACCGCACTTTGCCGGTTGCCAACTTGGCAGCCACCGCAGGATGAGTCCGTAAGTGCTGAAGCTGTTGCAGCACATTTTCTTCGATGGCTTCATCCAGGTGCTCGTGGCCGATACAGGCTTCCGAATCAATGCCATTACGCTCGCGCACAATTTCCATCGCGCTGCGGCAGTGACTTAACCACTCTTTTACGTGTGGCAGACCTTTGAGCTGGTCGACATTTAACGCGCCTTTGACTGCACCACAATCGGTATGGCCACAAATCACAATATCGTCGACGCCTAATACCGCCACAGCGTACTCCACAGAGGCCGTCATGCCACCGGTTTCATTGCTGTGAGGCGGGATAATATTGCCGGCATTGCGACAGATAAACAGGTCGCCCGGGTCGGCACAGGTCACCAGGTTCGGGTCGATACGGGAATCAGAGCAGGTAATAAATAACACATGTGGACTTTGTCCGGTGGCCAGAGTACCAAATAAATCTTTGCGTTCCGGGTAGACGTTCTCACGGAAATTCAGCACGCCTTCAATAATCTTAAGATCCAAAGCACTCTCCTCTTATTCTGCCCCTCTCCTCAGGAGAAGGATTCTTTATCGCTGCTAGCTCTACAATCCAGCTCTGCAACCAAGCTCTACAACAAAGGATACGTGATTTATATCATTGAACCCAGCGACATAAGTCGGACAAGGCTTTCAAAAACAGAGGAGAAGCGGGCAATCCCTTGCCCACTGGCGTTGATATTTACTGAGTCACTCCAGACTTCAGCCCCCTGACAACACCAGAGCGGAGAGCAGCTGCGTTACAGCAATGCTTCAATCGTAGCGTGATAGAGCGGAATCCCCACCATCACATTAAACGGGAAGGTAATACCCAGCGATAGCAACATCGCCAGGCCAATATCAGCGGACGGAATCGCCGTTCTCACCGCGGCTGGTGCGGCGATATAAGACGCACTGGCCACCAGCGTTGCCAGAATCAGTAAGGACCCACTTTCCAGCCCCATCTGCAGACCCACGACGATACCAAATAGCGATAAAATAACGGGAGCAACAATAGCGAACACTAACAAACGCCACTGTTTCCACGGGATTGGACGTAAGGTTTCAGCCGCTGTTAATCCCATTTCTAACAGGAATAAGGCCAATACCGCTTTAAAAGCACCGGTGAATAACTCGGTCACCCCCGCACCTTCCACCGGGCCATACATCCAGCCAATTAATACACCGCCAGTTAACAGCACAACGCCTCGATTCGTCAGAGTTTCATGCCAGAGCTCGATACGGCTGGCGCTGACCGTGTCTTCGCTGAAACGACGGTACAATGCCAACGCAACAATGATGGCGGGCAATTCCAGCATCACCAGATACAGGGTGGTTTGTGGGCCAAAATCCAACCCGTTACTCTCAGCATAAGCCAGCACCACCGCAAAGGTACCAGCGCTCACCGAACCATAGTGCGCCGCCAGGCTGGCACTGTCAGACAGGTTCACACCCAATAAACGCAGCAGTGGCAAAATAATCAGAGGAATCACCGCACCCACGGCGGCGACGGCCAATAATTCGAGCACCAGTGAAGTATTAATCGCGCCATGCAGCGCCATACCGCCCTTGAGGCCAATGGTCAGCATCAGCAGCAGGCTAAGGGTATCGTAGGCGGCTTTAGGAATGGTCAGATCAGAACGTAATACCCCGGCTACCAGGCCCAGCAGGAAAAACATTACAACAATATCCGGCATTTTTGCTCCTCCCAGGCAACTTTCAGCAGCAATTACAGACTAACAGGCCTTAAGTCGCGCGCAGGCCTGGCAGACAAACGGCGTTAATGTAACTCAGGTTGATATATCAGTTGTAATAAATACAGCTTCTAAATACCATAAACCAAAACTTATACATGAGATATTCACTATGCCACTGACGGTTCAACGACTGGTCAACCGCCTCAGCCTGCGTCAGCTGCAGCTGTTTCAGGCCGTGAATGATCAAGGTGGTTATGGCAAAGCAGCCGAATTATTAGGCCTCACTCAGCCTGCCGTCAGTGCTCAGGTCAAACAGCTGGAAGAAGCCCTGGGGCAAAAATTATTCGAATACGTTGGCCGCAAGCTGTACCGCACCGAAGCGGGTGATATCGTGGCGCACAGTGTCAGCGAAGTATTTGAAGAACTGCGAAATATGCAGGCCAATCTGCACGCGTTGGAAGGCAATATCTCCGGTGATCTGCGCATCGCTGCGGTTAATACCGCTCAGTTTGTGGTGCCCTATCTGCTGCAGCCGTTTTTGGCGCAACACACCAACGTTGCCACCCAGGTGCATGTGGTGAACCGGCATAACGCCATCGAACGCCTGAAAGACAACCGCGATGACCTGGTGATTATGGGCATGGTGCCCAGTGAGCGACCGTTTATTTCCATGCCGTTTATGGATAACGAGCTGGTACCGGTGTGGCGTACCGATCACCCACTGGCGCAACAGATTAAAAAAACAGGCAAAGCGCTGACGGCACAGGAGTTTCTCGATCTGCCTCAGCTGGTGCGTGAGCAAGGCTCCGGCACTCGTTTGGCATTGGAAATACACTGCCAGCAAAATAAGCTCAGCTTTAAACCCTATATGGAACTGGGTTCCAGTGACGCCTTAAAACATGCCATTCTCGCTGGGCTGGGGGTATCGGTCGTTCCCAAACTGGGAATGCAGGCTGAACTCGAACTCGGCCAGCTTGAAGTCGTGCCGGTTGACGGGTTTCCGCTGATTCGCTCCTGGTGTCTGGTGTACCCTTCTGCCAAACAACCGAGCCCGGCGACTCAGGCATTTATTAATTATGTTCAGGAAAATGAAAAAAGCCTGGCCGAGTTATTATCGGTAAAATCACAGAACGGGCAATAATGCTTATGACCACATTCACTGCCGAAGAACAATCCCGCATCATCGAAATGGCCTGGGAAGACAGAACTCCTTTTGAAGCCATTGAGCTACAGTTTGGCCTGAATGAATCTCAGGTGATCAAACTGATGCGCAACGAAATGAAAAACAGCAGTTTTAAAATGTGGCGCAAACGAGTGTCTGGCCGTTCAACCAAACATCTTCAGCTGCGTAGCCCGGATGTCAGTCGTGCTTATTGCGCTACACAATATAAACACCGTTAAGGAAACTCTTGATAGTTAGGGCCTGGGATAGTCCAGACTAGGGATAGTCAGGGCCTGCTCGTTTTTTGTTTGTGATAAGCCATAAAAAATGACCAGACTAAAATACACACCGTAAAAACAGCAAAAAACGTCGTCAACGCGATACTAAAGCGGCTATCCAGAGCAAAGCAGCATAAACCAGCCACTAACAAGCTGTACCCAACCAGATTAAAAGCGATCTTTTTTTTCTGGGTCAGTTTTTTATCCGCAAAAAACTGACGATGATGTTTTGGCAGTACCAGAGATAAACACACACAGCCCAGCTGAAGCAGGACGTAACCCAACACTGTCATCATGACGCAACGTCCTTCGCGCGAATTGTTTTTGCGGCATACATCATGAATATCCCCACCGTCAGCACCACCAACTCGAAGCCGAACAATGCGCGATTATTATCCTGAAAATAATGCAGAATGCTTTGCCCTGTGGTCAGGTAATTCACCAATGGTAACGGCAAATAAACCGCAGCGGCGAGCCAACATTGTTCCGCCCAGGCACGCATCTTATTACGCCGTATAAATGGGTGAATCAGGCACACTAACCAGACCAGAAACATACAATGCACTTCCCAGTCAGCGCGATGACTGACATCCAGTGGCAACAAACGGTTGGCCCAGAAGTAAGCGCCAATGGCTGTCATCAGCCCAACGATAGTGCCAATATTGAGGTTCTCCACCAGCTTAAAACCCGATGGAACAACCCGCTTTTGATACTTCTTACGACGTTTTTCCAACCAATAAATCGCACCCGTAGCAATCATTAAGGCACCTAAAATACCGGACAAAAAATACAACCAGCGTAACAGCGGCCCGGCAAACAACCCTTCATGCAACCCGGTTAATACAGCGTAAAAAACAATGGCAGTATTGCTGGCCCTTGATTCCCGTTTAATCCATTCTCCGGTGACACCATCAAAATGAATCACATCAGCACTGCGGGTACTGATTGAATCCGCAAGTGTCACCACGACCAATGCATTGCGGTCGCCCGGTGCATACACATTGATATTACGAACGTGGTTTGGGTCAATGTCTTCCAGCTGTTCAACGATACACGTCATCGGAATTAATGGTGCATCGATGCCAGAACGGGGGATTTCAATACGATTGAATATTTTCGGTACTTCTTCACGAATAACGTCCTCATTAAACCCAAGCCCGCCAATTGCAATCAGTGGCAAGAAGGTGGTTACCGCAAATAGTAATCCGCTGTAACTGATCATTAACTGAAACGGCAGCGTCGAGACGCTCGCCAGGTTGTGCAAATCCAGCCATTTGCTTCCGGCCTTTTGTGGGCGAAAGGTGAAAAAGTCTTTGAATATTTTCCGGTGAATAACGATACCGCTGAGCACACCAATAAACATCATCACGGTAATGACGCCAATGATTTTAAAAGCAATATCACCATCGAGATAATGCAGAATATAGTGCATGCGATACAGGGTTTGGCCACCGCCGGTGTCACGTATATGCGTATCCACCAGCTCTCCGGTTGCCGCATCGATATCCGCATGGTCTCTGCCATCTGGCCCGCGCCAGGAGACATACAGCAGTGTGTTATTGCGTTCTCGTACCGGCCAGATTTGCCACGAATCAGCCCCCTGAGCGTGTTCGATTAAATAGTTTTCACCGGCCTGAACACTGTCGATTAATGGGATGTTCTGATTAACCGGTACTTCCGGTTTCATCCACTGATCAATCTCATGATCAAAATACCCCAACGTGCCGGTGACAAACATAAAATACATCACCCAACACAACACCAAACCAAACCAGGTGTGCACCCAACTCATCGACTGTCGGATACTGTTTGCAGGATGAAAGGCCGGTCTCATAACCCACCTCCGGACAGAATCAAAACCACGCTGATACCGGAAGTCAGTAGAATCGCCAGCATTAACCGCCCCCAGATGCGCTTCAGCGAGCTAACATGAAATATCCACATTACTAATACACTGTAAAACAGGAAGCCCAATACCGAGGCCCAGGAAATAACCGCCAGGCGATCAAATGGCAGTATCAGCACCAGCAAGATACCGAGAGAATTGGTCAGAACAAACGCGGGCAACAGGGCAGCCAGCACGCGGAATATCACGGCGTTTCGTTCGGGGGTAAACACGGTTTTCAACATCATTATCGAGTGTTAACAGGCCTAGTGAAGAATTGGTTATGAACGGCTGGTGCATAATACTCAATTTTCATCACTGGTTAAATGATAAGCATCCTCACTTATACAAACGGATAGATTACACGGCAGAGCACTCTTGCAGTACAGGGATAGTCTTTTGCGTTGTAACGCTCACTCCTGCTGTTGAGTTCAACTAAAATAGCTTGAACTACAATACCTCAACGACAATATCTCAACGACACAAACTTAACGACGATAGTTAATGACATTAAGCCTCTTCAGGAAACACTTATGATCACCGTACATCATCTTAACCAGTCCCGCTCCAAGCGTATTTTATGGTTACTGGAAGAGCTGGATATGCCTTACCAGCTGGTTCAACATCAGCGCGATCCACAAACCCATTTAGCGCCACAAAGCCTGAAGGATATTCACCCTCTGTCAAAAGCGCCGATTATTGATACCGGCGAGTTTCTGTTATCGGAGTCGGGTGCCATTGTGGAATACATTCTTGATCAGGATACGCAAAACCGTTTGCGTCCTGCTCGTGGTACTCAAGCCTACTACCGCTTTCAGGAGTGGATGCACTTTGCTGAAGGCTCACTGAGCCTGCCCGTGATTACCAACCTGTTTATGGGCATGGAAGAACGCTCTGGTCAGCAGCCGATGGATCATTACATTAGTAAAGAAATTGAACTGGATTTCAGCTTTATTGAAGACACGCTGAGCAAGCAGGCTTATTTTGCTGGCGAGGAATTCAGCGCGGCGGATATTATGATGACCTTTATGCTCGAGGCCGTTGCCGCCAACGGTATTCTGGATAATCGCCCAAATACGCAGAAATATCTGCAAACCGTGCAGCAGCGGGAGGCTTATCAAAAAGCGGCTGCGCACGGCTGATTTTAGAAAACCTCTATACAAGCCGCTGGTAGCGTTGGTTATCAGCGGCTTTGATGGCTCTCATCATTATTACTCTCTGTTAAGACACACTGTCTTTGTAACCCGTATGATTTACGCCAATACCTTAGTAGCAGGCACGCTTTACTTTCGGGCTTGCCCGTATTCTCTACTGGTGATACTTTAAACATTAATAGAATCAATAGGTTGCGAATATGGTTTACAAGATAGTAGGCATAACGTGACCGAAATAGTGTGCACGCACGCTTTTCTGGAAGGGAATTATCTTGCTAAGGAAGGTTTCAAAGTGAAATCAGTTAGTTGCAGTTACAAGCTCGAAACATTCTCGCCAAGATATCAGGCACGCACACGAATAAGCTGTTATGGTGCAAAGGAAGTGAGTAATAAATTTTATACAAGCCTAGCTTTTCTTAGTCCTGTAGTGATTATTCTACTTGCCGTTTCGTATCTTGCTTTTTCAAACTCTACTTTTTGGGCTACTGATTCGAATAGCACAGCAGGTGCAATGATGGGATTTGCTGAGGTCATATTGCTTGCTATCGCGGTAGCTATTGGCTGTATCAGCGGTATTATCTTTGCAATAAAAAGCATTTATGTCTCCAAATCAAAATTATCTATTACAGCTTTAATATCAAATGCAATACCATTGCTACTGATGTCAATATTTTTAACAAAGGGGTTAATTTTTGAAATCTAATAAGCCCCATAACAAGGCCAGCCAATTCGCCAGCAAGCTGGCTGGACTCGTTTCACTCGCCATTGCTGGCAGGCGTTATGAGTAAGGAGTATTGATGTATTTCTGGAATATCGAAGCATTAAAAGAAGATATTAAAAACGATCAATTTACCGAAAAGGATCGATTCGTATACGGTCTGATTTATATAGTACTATGTGCTGCCGGCATGGAGGCAATGATGAGGCTTCCTATTGAAAACCCAAATATATGGGATGCGATTGGTTCACTAGGTAATATACTCATTCCATTAATAGGTACCATTTTTGTGTACCGCTCCAACGGAGGAGCTACTGGAACGGATTTTCTCGGTCGTTACTTCAGTATTGGTTTTGTTGTAAGCATTAGGTTTTTGGTGCTTCTGATTCCAATTTTTGCGGCTTTAGTTGCTTACTACATTTATGCATTTCCAGGTGAAGAGCCAGTTGTAAGTACACCGGCAGATATCCTTCCATTCACTATATGGTACGGGCTTCTTTTCTGGCGCATAAGTAAGCATGTATCTGACATTAAAAACTCATAACAAGCCAATTAATGTCGCCCCTTTGGGGCTTGACCTACGCACTGCGTGCTTCTGCCCATTATTGAGGCGTTATGTGAACTAGGAGAGATAAAATATGAAAAAATTATTTTTAGTAACAACTACAATATTAATTTCAGGTTGTGCTTCCAAACAAATCAACTCATTCGATGGAGTCAGGGAAGCAAATCATACAATGGTAAAAGCATGTGAATTTTTGGGTAATGTAAACGGCTCAAGCATGATTCCTGGACCAGACTATGTTTACCGTTGTAAAAAAGATGCTTTTACAAAAGCTAGCAAAATAGGGGCTACTCATATACTTTGGCTATCAACTGATAACCAAGCCTCAGGTCAAGCTTATAAATGCCTGTGAAATCTCACGTAACAAGCAAAGGCAGCATTGCCCTTTGGGCTGGACTCGCTAGCGCTCGCCGCTTAGCAAGGCGTTTATAAATAGTCCTAAGAAATAATAAAAACACCATAAAAAAAGCCCGGGATCTTCATGATCGCCGGGCTTTTTAGTCCCACTAATATCAGAAGCCGAAACTTCTGTTTAACAGCCTGTGGGCCGGGTCAGTGAAACCCTAGGGTGCTGCTGTTAATTTGTTTTAATTAAGGAACCTCTGAATTATTCAGAAGTTCCTTCGGGCCTCTCATCAGGCTCTTATCAAACTCTGACTCAGTTACGAATCAGGTAATCAAATGCTCCCAGTGCGGCGGTAGCACCTGCACCCATGGAGATAATAATTTGTTTGTACGGCACGGTAGTACAGTCACCGGCGGCGAATACACCCGGTACATTGGTTTGGCCATGCTCATCAATTACGACTTCACCACGTTCGGATAAGTTCACTGAGTCTTTCAGGAATTCAGTATTCGGTACTAAACCGATCTGAACAAAAATACCCGCCAGATCCAGCGTCTTTTCTTCGCCAGTTGCACGATCCTGGTATTTCAGGCCAGTTACACGCTCACCATCGCCAATCACTTCGGTGGTCATGGCTTCTTTAATGATGGTGACGTTTGGCAGCGATTCCGCTTTTTTCACCAGCACGGCATCAGCACGTAAGGTGTCAGCAAATTCCAATACGGTTACATGCTCCACGATACCCGCCAAGTCAATCGCGGCTTCAATACCGGAGTTACCACCACCAATGACGGCGGTCTTTTTGCCTTTAAACAGCGGGCCGTCACAGTGTGGGCAGTACGCCACACCTTTGGCTTTGTATTCCTGCTCGCCCGGTACGTTCATTTCTCTCCAGCGTGCGCCGGTGGCCATAATCACGGTTTTACCACTGACCACTGCGCCGTTGGCTAATTCGACTTCGGTCAAACCAGAGTCAGTCTTACGCACACCCACCGCTTGCTGTGCCTTCATCACATCCACGTCGTATTCTTTAACGTGTTCTTCCAGATGGGCCACCAGCTTCGGACCTTCGGTGTACGGTACCGAAATAAAGTTTTCGATACCGACGGTGTCAGACACCTGGCCACCAAAACGATCCGCCACAATACCTGTACGAATGCCTTTACGCGCCGCGTAAATTGCCGCTGATGCGCCCGCCGGGCCACCGCCTACAACCAATACATCAAACGGATCTTTATCAGCCACGGCCGCAGCGGCTTTGGCATCGGCGTCGTCATCCACTTTATTGAGGATTTCCGCCAGCGTTTGTTTGCCGTTTGCCAATGGCTCACCGTTTAAGTACAGCGCCGGTACCGCCATGATGGTTTTGTCGGTCACTTCCTGCTGGAACACACCACCGTCGATCATGGTTGCGGTGACGTTTGGATTCAGCGCTGCGATTAAGTTCACTGCCTGAACCACGTCCGGGCAGTTATGGCACGACAGCGATACGTACACTTCAAAGTTCAGCTCACGAGTCAGGCTTTTCGCCTGATCCTGTAATGCCTGATCTTCTTTTGATGGGTGGCTGCCCGCTTGTAACAGTGCCAGTACCAGAGAGGTAAATTCGTGACCCAGCGGCACACCGGCAAAAGTAACGCGTGCTGGTTGGCCTGCTTTGGCAACCGTCATTACTGGAGAGCGACCGTTAATGGCCTCTTCGGTAACGGTTAACGCAATATCGTTATGTAATTCCGCAATCTCACGACCCAGCTCTTCTAATTCACGAGCCTTGTCAGAACCATCGACCGATACCTGAAGCTCAATCGGATTACGCAGATTGGCCAGGTAAGCGCCCAGTTGTTGTTTCATCGTAGCGTCAAGCATATCGAGCTCCTTATCAGATTTGTTTCAGCGCGGCTGAGTTCGTTGATGTAAGTTCGACTCAGTGATGTGCACTGCTTAATTCAAAGTACGAAGTTATAGTAGCCAGCGAGGGGAAATATATGAAATCAATGTTTTTAAAGATGGTGATAGTTATTTGCTAACAATGGGTTATTAAGAAAGTTAATCACTGCAATTGAGCTGTAAACCACTATTGCCATACGACAGAAACAAAAAAGCTCCGCTATAGAGCGGAGCTTTTCGGTTTAGCGACCACGCGGAGCGTGGGAGCTAGCAGGATTCAATTCTTTCAGAATTAAATCTTGCCTACTAAGTCCAGAGAAGGAGCCAGAGTCTCTTCACCTTCTTTCCACTTAGCTGGGCAAACTTCACCTGGGTTGTTGCGAACGTACTGAGCCGCTTTTACTTTGCGCATCAGGTCGTCTGCGTCACGGCCGATACCTTCAGCAGTGATTTCCATTGCCTGAATGATGCCATCTGGGTCGATCAGGAAAGTAGCACGGTCTGCCAGGCCTTGGCCTTCACGCATTACACCGAAGTTGTTGGTGATGCTACCGTTCTGGTCGCCCAGCATGTAGTAGTTGATTTTGCCGATGGTTTCAGAAGCATCGTGCCATGCTTTGTGAGTGAAGTGAGTATCGGTAGATACGGAGTACACTTCAACGCCCAGCTTTTGCAGTTCTTCGTACTTGTCAGCTACGTCGCCCAGTTCAGTAGGACATACAAACGTGAAGTCAGCTGGGTAGAAGAAGAATACTGCCCACTTACCTTTCACGTCTGCTTCAGTTACGTCTACAAATTCGCCTTGTTTGAAAGCGGTTGCGCTGAACGGCTTAATTTCTGTGTTGATCATGGTTTAACTCCATTAAGTGAATCATTTGCCCGAAGGCCAGATTAAGTAAAAACATAAGTAATTAAGAACAGGAACTATAGTAGAGATCTGAGAGTTATCCGTTAAATTGATCTTTTTAAAGGTGGTGATTAGTTTTCTTAATCGCCACCCCAATGCCGACTCACAGGCCCTAGAACAAAGGTGTGATCTTACCCGGCTTAATTACAATAAACGCGTCATCGGCCACACCATGCTGTTGCTTCGCCTGCTGAAGGTCTTCCGGCGGCTGCAACATAGGTTCATTAGTGAGCATAAAGCTGCCCCAGTGCATCGCCAGCGACAGGCGCGAGCCAACGTCTTTATGAATATGCACCGCCTCTTCCGGGTTCACATGAATCTCTTTCATAAACCAGCGCGGTTCGTAAGCACCAATCGGCACCATCGCCATGTCCATATAACCAAAGTGCTCACCAATGGCTTTAAAGTCGGAGCTATAACCCGTATCTCCGGCAAAATAAAAGCGCTTGCCCGGCTCGTTCGATATACCAGAGTCGTTCGGTGCACCCGGCTCGTTATCGGCTTCAAATACCCAACCACACCACAAAGTGCGATCCGGGAAAACAGAGCGACCACTGAAGTGCTGACACGGCACGGCGGTATAGGTCCAGCCTCGATGGCTGTGCGATTCCCACCAGTCCAGTTCAACCCAGTTGTCGATGCCTCGCTTACTGAACCACCGCCCTAACCCCAGCGGCAACATAAACAGTGGTGGATTATCTTGCTGCTTTTTCTGAATGGCTAATACCGAATGACGATCCAGATGGTCGTAATGGTCGTGAGAAATCACCACCACATCCACATGGGGTAATTCATCAATGCTGATGGCTGCGGGTGAATACCGTTTTGGCCCTACCCATTGCACGGGTGAGGCACGCTCGGAAAAATGCGGGTCGGTGATAATATTTAAGCCTTGATGGCGAATTAAAAACGTCGCATGGCCAATCCAGCTGGTCAGCGATTGCTCAGAATCGTTAAAGGCGGAATAGTCATCATCCACCACCGGGATAGAAATTTTATCCGGCAGTTTCTCGAATAATTTCCACTTCAATATTTTCCATAACGACCTATGGTGCATTTTCATATTGTCGTTATTGCGAAAACCACCGTTTGGCAGGTGATGTTTTTTAACGCGATTCACAGGCATATTCACTCAATATTTAACACATTAACGGGGTGCAGAACCACGAATAAATTTAGGAATGGCAGCACGGCCATAACTCTGCTTGCTGACAATTTTTAAGTCGTCGTTAAATACAAAATAATCCATGCCTTCCCAATGGAACGACTTGCCAAACCGCAGTTTAATGAATGCCGCAATGCATTTTTGGGCAAATGTCATACCTTCAACCGGCAGCATGTCATGTTGGCAATACCAAGCAAAACTTGCGGTGTTATTTTGCTCATCAACCAGCATGGCTTTTTCGGTAAAGGTTAATTTGCCATACGTTCCACTGAACACAGTTTTAATGGCTTTACGTACCTTGTCTTTACCACGAGCCGTGTGACCATTCATTTCACGGAATTCACTATTATCGGCAAAATATTCCATCACTTCATCCAGGCGCTGGTTCGAAAACGCCTCGTTAAACGTATGCAGCACACTGCGTATATCATTGGCCATGGTTGATTGCCTTATACATTATGAGTAAACCGACAGGGTTTATCATATAGCCCTTATCCGGTAAAGGTGCTTAACCGCCGGGGGCAAAATAGGGGCTGAAAAACTTCTGTGCTAGCCTGCTACTCAAATATTCAACCCAATATTCAACGTTTAAAACAATCATAAAAAACGGGGGCAAGCATGAAAAATGTGATTATCACCGGTGGCAGCAGCGGTATTGGTTTGGCGGCGGCTCAGCACTTCTGCAATAAAGGTTATCGCGTTCTGGTTATTGCCCGGAATCCGGAAAAGCTGCAACAGGCCGTCGATTCGCTGAACCAAACCGGCAGCGGTGAAGCCCTCGCCCTGGCGCTGGATCTCAGTGACTTTGCCAGTGTCCGTGCTGCAGCTCCGGAAATTCAGCAGCTGATGCCAACCATTGATATTCTTGCGTTAAATGCTGGCCTATTCAGTGGCCGGTATTACCGCATGACCCACGGTGGTTACGAATCCATGATTGCCACCACTCATCTGGGGCATTTTCAGCTAACCCATTTATTACTGGAAAACCTCAAACAATCGGCAGACCCACGCATTGTGGTTACCGCGTCCGATGCGCACTGGGCAGGTGGTATGAAGCCCGACTCATTTACTCATCCCAAATACGCCAAATTGCCTTATTTCGGCACTATTTGGGGGTATGGGCAGTCCAAACTCGCCAATATTTTGTTCGCCCGAGAGTTTGCCAAGCGTTATGCCAACACGGGCATTACTATCACCAGCTTCCATCCCGGCGTGGTGAACACTGGTTTAGGCCGTGATTTAAACCAGCGGGTTGCTGATTTTATCTCACAATATTTATTGTCTCCCGCAAAAGCGGCTGAAACCATTGTGTATCTGGCAGAAGACCCAGCGGTGAAAGCATTAAACGGCAAATACTTTTATAAAAAGAAAGTGCATCGCTGCAGTAAAAAAGCGCGTAGTCGTAAGTTGGCTAAAGAGCTTTGGGAAGAGACCGAAAAATACCTGGCCAGCGCTTAGCGCTGGCTCAGATTTCTTTAATAATTTTTTCGTCGGTTATTTATTTAAATATCTTTGCTGCAAATGCGCTTTAAAGTGCTTGGCATTCAACACATCACCTGTTGCTTGTTTTACCAACTCGTCGGTGGTTAATAAGCTGCCTTTGCTCCACAACTTATCCTGCAGCCAACTAAAGATTGGCATCAGATCACCAGAACGAATCGCTGCTTCCACATCAACGGTTTCACGCATACTGGCCATAAACTGAGCTGCGTACATCGCACCTAAGGTGTAACTCGGGAAATAACCAAAGGCACCATCAGTCCAGTGGATATCCTGCATACAGCCGTCACGGAAATTACCCGTCGTGCTTAAGCCTAAATAATGCTGCATTTTTGTATCCCATAATTCCGGGACGTCTTTATGAGAGATCACACCATTCATCAGGTCACGCTCGATTTCGTAGCGCAGAATCACATGCGTCGGATAGGTTAATTCATCGGCATCAACACGAATAAAGTCCTTTTTCACCCGGGTATAAATCTTTTGAAGATTATCGACTGCGAATACAGAACTATCTTTGCCTATGAAATGCTGGCCACATAACTTCGCCAAATGTTCGATAAACACCGGGCTACGACCTAACTGCATTTCAAAAAATAACGACTGGGATTCGTGAATACCCATCGAACGCGCTTCACCGGCGGCAGTGCCCGCCAGATGTTTTGGCAACCCCTGCTCATAACGGGCATGGCCGGTTTCATGCACAATGCCCATTAATGATTGAACAAACTCATCTTCGCTGTAACGCGTGGTAATACGCACATCGCTCGGTACACCACCACAAAACGGATGCACACTTTCATCCAGCCGACCGTGATTAAAATCGAACTGCAGCAGCTTCATCACATCCAGCCCCAGCGCTTTTTGCTGTTCCGTTGGATAGTTACCACTCGGTGCTACAAAGGATTCTGACGCTTGCTTTTCAATCGCCTGATCAATCATCTCAGGCAGCCAGCTTTTCACATCGTCGAATACGATATCTAATGATGCACTGCTGGTGCCCGGTTCGTAGATTTCCAACATGGCGTCATATCGAGAGAGGCCTGTCGCATCAGAGCGAATCTGCGCTTCCTCCTGGGATAACTTAACGACCTCAGCCCAGTTCTTTTCAAAACCAACCCAGTCATTTTCTTTACGCTGAGTACGCCAGGCGTGTTCACACTTAGAACCCGCTAATGATTGTGCTTCAACCAAAGCTTCCGGCAGAACATTAGCCTGCTGCCAGCTGCGTTTCATTTCCCACAGCGTGGCTTGTTGCTCGGTAGTTAACGCTTCATTTTCAGCGTCGTTAAACCACTCTTCTAACTGAGGCTGAGTTTGTAAACCGTGAATATGTACCGACAATTCCGCCATGGCTTCAGAGCGGGCTTGTGCGCCACCAGCAGGCATCATGGATGCCTGATCCCAACCACAAATCGAAGACAAGTGGCTGAAGTTAGAAACTTTTTTCGAGTGTTTAATCAATTTTTCGAAAGCAGACATTAAATCAATTCCTTATTTCGCCAACAGTTCAGGTGGTAATGTTTCCACCTGCAGGGTTCTTGTTGGGAAAGCACAATCAGCTTCGTGCTGATGAATAATATCGAGGATTTCCAATAACACTTTTTGTTTCACTTCATGATACTCAATCCAGTCAGTGGTTTTAGTAAAGGTATAAACAAAGAAGTCGAGACTGGAAGCACCAAAGCTGTTGAAGTTCACAATCAGCGTTTGCTCAGCATCAATATCCGGATGCTGACGCAAGTGCTGCTGAACATCCTTAATAATGGCTGGCAGCTTTTTCGAATCCTGATAACGCACGCCAATGGTTTCATAGATGCGACGATTTAACATGCGTGATGGGTTTTCTACCGAAATATTAGTGAACACCGAGTTCGGCACATACAAAGGGCGTTTATCGAACGTACGAATTAACGTCACCCGAAAGCCAATACTCTCAACAGTACCTTCAATCGAGCGATCCGGAGAGCGAATCCAGTCACCAACTTTAAACGGACGATCCAGATAAACAATGATGGAACCAAAAAAGTTAGCCAGCAGATCTTTTGCGGCCATGCCCACAATCAAACCGCCAACACCACCAAAAGCGAGAATGCCGGATATAGAAATGCCCAGCAGTTGAAAAACCGGCAGCACAATCAGCACGGTGACCGTTAATTTAGCGACCTTACCCACCAACTGCACCGTGGTTGGATCCGCGCCTTTATCAATCTGACGATGTTCGACCCGGTTAATTAACCGCCAGATGGCCCAGGCCACCAGAATAATCAGCGATAATTGGCGCACCACCGGAATACTGGTGACAATTTCTGAAGAGAAGTGACGAGCTGAAATATCCGCCACCCAGGTCATACCAATGGCAAAAATAATCCAGTTAATGGGAATGCCAATGGCATCAATCACCACGTCATCCCAGCGGTTTCGGGTTTTTTCCGCCAGCAATAAAATGCGCTTTCGGGCAATTCGCCACGCCAAACCGGCAGCCAGCGTAATGGTCAGCGCAATGCTGACATCCCAGAACCAATCGTAATTCTGTGCTAATAAATCGTTCCACCAGGCAAATTCCACTGTGTTCTCCTGTTTGCCATGTCATACCCGTATTTTGAACCTGCTTGCAGGCATTGCCATCATAAGTTTATGACGAAGCCTGAGTAAACGGCAGGCAAAAAAAAGCCGCCCATAAGGGCGGCCAAAAGATCGTCAAATCTTTTCATCCAGCTTAGCGACGGCCAGAGCGACGCAGAGCCGATGGTGTGTATTGCTTGTGGCTACGCTTCACACCGAAGTCATAAGCGTTTTCTTCTTCGTTGGTCAGACCCAATACCAGATAACGGCCAGAGTTCAGGTCATACAGAGCTTCAAACGCAAAGTAAGGAACCACATAATCGTAGAACATCATGTTGTGTGCTTCAGCAACACGCCACAGCTCGCCGCGACCATCGAAGTGATCCACTGCGGCAATTTGCCAGGTATCTTCGTCGATATAGAAGGTACGCTTGGCGTAGATGTGACGCTTGCCCTCTTTCAGCGTGGCTTCTACTTTCCACACACGGTGCAGTTCATAACGTGCCAGATCCTGATTCACGTGACCGGCTTTCACCACGTCGTCATAGCTGTGTTCACTGCTGTTGATATTGTAAGAGTTGTACGGAATGTACATTTCCTGCTTGCCGACTAACTTCCAGTCATAACGGTCAGGAGCACCGTTAAACATATCGAAGTTATCGGTGGTACGCATACCATCAGACGCCGTACCCGGACCGTCGTAAGAAACCTGTGGCGCACGACGCACACGACGCTGACCGGCGTTGTATACCCAGGCACGACGAGGCTCTTCTACCTGATCCAGTGTTTCGTGTACCAGCAATACATTACCGGCTAAACGCGCTGGCGATAAAATATCCTGCTTAAAGTAGAACAGTACGTTTTTATCTTTGGTTGGGTCCAGACCTTCCAGATTCTGACGGAAAGTATATTCATCACGGAAACGAACCGGGGTGTAAGTACCATCTGACTGTGGCGTTACCTGTACCGAAGTACGCACCAGGCTGCCACCACGATAACGTACGATGTGGTTCCAGATCGCTTCTAAACCATTTTCCGGGAACGGGAATGGCACGCCACCTTCAACCATGTTTTCAACGCCATTACCGCCTTCGGTTAAACGGGCATTGGTCGCATTGGTTTTGGTCGCATCATAAACCGCTTGTGGGTAAGCGGCAGTACGGTGAGTTGGGTATACCGGAATGCGGTAAGAATCAGGGTAGCGCTTAAACATCGCCAGCTGACCTTCGCTTAATTTCTCTTGGTATTGCTCAGCCGTTTCTGCGGTGATGACAAACAGAGGTTTTTCATCAGCAAACGGATTCGGCAGGTTAGCACCCAGTTTATGACCTGCTGGCGCTGTGGTTAAACCACCGTCCCAGGCAGGAATATCACCCTGAGCGGCTTTGGGAGCACCAATGGGAGTCAGTTCGTTACCCAGTTGCTCTGGTGTTGCTGCCAATACGCTCTGGCTGACCAAAGCGGCGGCAATCAGTTTTGTAAATGTGCTTAATTTAGCCATTGATACTGCCTCAGAAAGAATATTTAGCGGATAAGTTAATGTTGTCGTGGTTTTTCAGCACGTTGTACTTACCACCGCTGAAGTTGGTGTAGGCAATTTCTGCCGACAGAGTGTTCTGGTAAACAAACTCAACCGCCAGTCCTGTTGTTAAACGATCGTCGATAAACTGAGAACCTGGTTCAGGGCCATTACCCTGATCGTAAGCGACCGACAAACGAGGCAAAACATTCAGGCCAGCAAAGGCATTGTTATAGCTCAGAGTTGAACGCATACGAATACCACCAGACCACTTATCGGTATAGCCTTCGTCGTTACAGTTCTTAGGCGTCACATTGCCACCCGGTCCCTCAACACAGTTATCTAAACCGGTATCCGGATTACCTTGCTCTGCAGTCCAGATACCCTGGTTATCACCTAAGCCATAGGCACCGTTACGGCCATAACGCGCCTCATCCAGACTTGGCAGATCGGGAATGTAGTTAACACCCACTTCGGCAACAATTGCCAGACGATCGGCCGCCATAATACGGTCAATGGTCTGGATATAAGTCATTTGAGCCTGCCAGATATCCAGCGGGTCATAAGACTCAAATTCGGTACCAAAGAAGTTGCTTTTATCGCCGCCGTTAGCAACATGATCAGCAAGACGCTGCTGGTACAAACGTGACGTTGGAACACCCAGGCCTGCTACCAGAGTTTCCAGCGAGTTCCACTGCACTGGCGTATCCGGCTTATAACTCACTTCACCAGAGATCGATGCGCCACTTTCCACCGAGGTCGCAAAGCTGGCACCCATGATTTTCTGATCTTCCGGGAACTCCATACGATACGATGGGAAGTTGCCATTAATGACAGGATTTGGATTAGGGTATAAGTCACTTTGCTGGTAGATCGCACCAATTAAATCTCGGTTAGCCAGCACACCACCAATGACCGGTAAACGGCTATGGAGATTCATATAATAAAAACCAAACTCGGTATCGGTCACTTCTGCTTCGTACCAACGAATGGCTACACCGTACTGGCCTGAGTCTTTTGGCTCTTCGTCACTTAAGCGCTGAGCGATCGGAATCTGCCAGGTATTCTCAGGTGTACCCACCTGAGTAGCTTCGTGAGCGGCCAGCGCATCACGCTCATCACCGGTAATATTCAATACAACCGGGCCACAACCATCCGCGGCAAAATCGGCGGTCGAGAAGAAAGTACCACATGGATCGGCTTTGGTTTTTTCCCAGCGCAGCTGATAGAAAGCTTCCAAGCTCACGTCAGCGCTTAAACCAATCGAGGTATACAGCATCTCAACCGGCAATAAACCTTCTTTAATTTCAGCGCCTGGCTTACGGAATGCCGACGCATCCACCGGGTTAATGCTGTTAATGCCACCCTGAATAAAGGTGCTTTCACCCCAGCTGATCACCTGACGACCCACACGAACATTCACCGGAGTATCGCCCAGATAAAAATCGCCCCAGACGTAAGCATCTAATAACTCAAAGTCTTTACCGGCTTTTTCTTTGGTTTCGTCGATATAGTCTTTGAATTCCGGAGTTTCATCCATGATGGCGGTGTCGTAATACGCACGACCACGGAATAACGCACCGAAGTTGTCGTATTGCAGTTCCAGCTCGGTGGTCCACTTAGCGACGTGAGTGTAGACGTCACCTTTTTTGTAGTTCAGCGTACCGTCATCAAAGTTGTATGATGAGGCTTCACCACGAAGACCCAGTGCTTCGCCATTTCCCTCGGTTACCTGCTCGTCCAACGGCTTTTCTGTACGCCAGCCGATACCGTAACTCACGGTGTTATCCCATTGAGCCTGGACACCGCCGAAATTGAACTCAACAGCCTGCACCGAAGCGGCGCTGCTGATGGCCAGAACCAGCGGCAATTTTGCAAAAGCTTTAACAGCCATTTTTTCACCCTGCTTTGTTATGTTTATGCCGGTGCGGGTGCACCAAATGATCTATGGCTGGCGGCCAGACAACACGGCCACCAAATTTGGTCGCGATCATGGCAAACAACAAAGCACACCGTCTGTCACATTTGTGACTGACAAATGGTGTATCAATTCGGGCCATGTTATGATTCGAATATCAATAGTCGACAGAGCAGCATAAGCGCCGCTCCAGTCACTGACCCGCGAGCCCAAATCATGAAACCACTTCTGCACGTGAACGATCCGATTTCAGGAATGAATGACGAACATCAGGCAAGGCTTTGGCATCTCTCTTCTTCCCGTCATTACAAAGCCGGGGATATCGTGATTTTTCAGGGAAGAACCGTCAGTGAGGTGTACCGGATTACTCAGGGCAAAGCTAAAATCTCGTCATACACCGAAGATGGCCGGGAGATTATTTTATCGAATCTCACACCTGGCGATATTTTTGGCGATACAGCGATGCTCGACGGCATGCCCAGTGCCTACAATGTGGAGTGCCTGACCGATTGTGTGGTTCGGGTGTTACCCGGCGATGAATTTACCAACCTGTTTGATGAGTACCCGGCTTACGCTTACGAGTTGTGCCATAAATTTAATCGGCAGGTGCGAATCCTCTACGAATTATTAGTCGAAGCGCGCGCCATGCCGTTGTCTAAGCGCCTGATCAGTATTTTGTGTCGTGGCTACCACACCCACACCGGCCAGGATCAGACAGGACGTTATGTGGATTTATCGCAAGATGAACTGGCTCGCATGCTGGGTACCGCGCGCCAAAGCCTGAACCGCGAGTTAAAAAAGTTAGAAGCGGCGGGTTATCTGGATATTATCCACGGCCGGGTATACCTGACACACATGGATAAAATGCGTGCCGACCATAAAGATATTATCCACGATAATTTTGTGACTCCGTATAAAGAATTAACCGATAACGGCTCACCATTACAGCGGCAATAGCAGCTGAGCCGCCCGCTGAACAATGGCATGGCGCAACTGCGCCATGTAATCGCTTTCAGTTTGCCAATAATGCCAGTACAGCGGTATATCGAGCACGGTTTCCGGTGCAACATCCACCAGCTCTCCACTGGCCAGATACTCTCTGACCTGAATCTCAGGAATCATCCCGAACCCTAATCCGGCCAGCGCCATTTGCACAAAACCACCGCTGGATGGCACCCGTTGCATCCGCCGCGGCGCCTGCAAGTTCAGGGTATTCAAAAACTGATGCTGCAATTGGTCATCACCACTGAAGCGTAAACACGGTGCCTGCTGTAACCATTGATAAGGCTGATCAGAGTATTGGCGCTTGCTGGGTGTCACAGCATCGCGATAATGCGCAACAAATTCCGGGCTGGCCAGAGCACGATAGCGCAAGGTGCCTAACGCCTGAGCCAGGCCGCCATTAACGGGCTGAGCGCTCTCACAGATACACGCCATCACCTCGCCGTTTTTCATACGTTTCAGGCCCACTCGCTGATCTTCAATCACCAGATCAAAATTCATCCTCTGACTGTCAGCACACGCGGCTAATGCCGGCGCCAGCCAGGTATCAATCGAATCGGCATTCACTGCTAAGCGAATATTCAGCTCCGTTGCAGGCTCATCACTGGCCTGCAAACCCTGCTCTAATTGTTTCACCTGCTGCAGATGGTTACTGAGTTTACGACCCAGCTCAGTTAACCGTGGTGGCGATGTACGTAACAGCACCGGCTGCCCCAGCTTAAACTCCAGCTGACGAATACGCTGGCTGACCGCCGATTGTGAAATGTTGAGCACCTGAGCGGCTTTTTCAAAACCGGCATGTTCAATCACCGCCGACAGTGCCTCAAGGGCGCGATAGTCCATCATAAGATTAACTAATATCCCATTAAATTTATGAGTTGGATTAATGATAGCGCTCACCCTATTGTTCACGCAATTCAGCACTAACCCTTCAAAACTAACCCTAAGGCATCGTCGTGGAATCTCAGTTCAGCCAAATCATCACTGTTCTCAGCACCGGCTTTTTAGTCACCCTCGGCTTGATTGTGGCGATTGGTGCCCAGAACGCCTGGGTGCTGAATAAAAGCCTGCGGGGTGAACATCCCTGGGTAATTACCAGCGTGTGTGTGTCGCTGGATATTTCGTTGATTGCCATTGGCGTTTACAGCATCAGCACCATTCAGCAATGGATGCCTGATCTGATTCCGGCGATCACCCTGATGGGCGTGGTGTTTTTATTGTGGCTCAGCAGCCAGTCGTTTTACCGTGCCTGGCAAGGCGGCGGCAGCCTGACCACCAACGAAGGGGTCGAATTAGGCAGCCCGTGGCGCAGCGTCGGCCAGGTGCTGGCGATCAGCCTGCTCAACCCGCACGTATACCTGGACACCGTGGTATTAATTGGCAGTGTTGGCGCACAACAAACCTTACCCGGCTGGTTTATTGTGGGTGCCGGTTGTGCATCCGCTTTATGGTTTTTTTCCATTGCCGCCGGGGCCAAATTATTACGCCCGAAACTCAGTGAACCGAAACACTGGCAGATGCTCGATAGCTTTACCGGTATTTGCTTATTGGTGGTTGCTTTGCTGATGGCACAAAAACTGTAATAGCACTGAGGGGTATTAACACTGAGCAATAACTCAGGCCTATGGCTGACAACAATGTTGAATTTGTCAGCCATCTGAACCGCCCTTGATGCACCTCATGAAACTGTCACACAGTGTTCATGGACAGTACATGAGGTACTGCTAAAGTGACTGGAGTTAATTAATTTCTCTCTCAGTTACCGGGAATCCGCAGATGGATATTGCCAGCCTCTACGATCAAAAGCTCACCTCAGCCGAACAGGCGGCCAGTTTTCTTAACAGCCACGACAACCTGATTCTGGGTATGAGTGTCGCCATGCCCCCAGCACTGATGCAGGGGGTTGCTACCGCGTTAACACAACGCAAGCTGGAACATATCAATCTTTATTATATGCATGGCACTCAGGCGCTGTGCGACACCTTACTAGTGCCGGAGCTGGCTGATCAGGTGACACCACGTCCGCTGTTTATGAGTGGCCATGACCGCGCCGCACTAAAAAAGTTACCGCAGCGCAATATGCTCGAATTTGTCCCCGCCACCTTTCATCAGGTCGGCCGGTTATTAACCGAAACCATTGAGCCGCATTGTTTTATGGTGACGGTGTCGCCAATGGATAAACACGGTTATTTCAGCCTGGGCACCAATGCCGATTATGGCGCCAGCGTCATCCGTAAAGCCAAACGTGTGATTGTTGAGGTGAACGAAAATATGCCGCGCACTTTTGGCGAGTGTTCGGTACATATTTCCGAAGTAGACGCCATTGTTGAAAATCATACACCTCTCATCGAAATTGCGGCTAAGCCGCCAAGCCGTACCGATGCGTTAATTGCCGAACAAATTGTCGGTCGTATTCACGACGGCGACACCTTACAAATGGGCGTGGGTGGTGTGCCGAATGCGGTGCTCAGTTTTTTAACCCAGCACAAAAACCTAGGATTACATTCTGAGTTGTTCAGTCCGGCGATGGTAGATTTAATTAAAGCGGGCGTAATGAATGGCAAATTAAAAAACTGGATGCAACACAAACATGTTTTCACTCTGGCACTGGGTGATAAAGCCATGTATGACTTTATGGACGATAACCCGTCGATTGTCGGTTACCCGGCTTCCTGGGTGAATAACCCGAATATCATTCAGAAAAACCGTAATATGGTGTCGGTGAATGCGGCGATTGAAGTCGATTTAACCGGCCAGATTAACGCCGAGCAATTAGCCGGGCATCCCTTCTCCGGCACTGGCGGTCAACTGGATTTTGTTCGTGGCGCTTATTCATCAAACGGCGGCCGCTCGTTTATTGCCCTGCATTCCACCGCGAAAAAAGGAACACTCAGCCGAATTGTGCCGCAGTTACAAGGGGGTGCAGTAACGGACCCACGTATGGACACTCAGTTTGTGGTTACCGAATACGGTTGTGTTGATATGAAAGGGCTGTCTTTGCCGCAACGCGCCAAAGCCTTAATTGGCATAGCACATCCACAATTCCGCGATGAGTTAAGCGCTAAAGCTCAGGCGCTGGGGTTGCTCTGAACTGAACTCCTGCCTTCAACTTCTGACCTAAGCCTCAGACACGAAGCCCAGACCTTAACTTATCCGCCGACAGTGGTTATCCTGACGGCGGAGCGACTCATTGCAGGAAGAATCATGAAAGCCATTACCACCGCCTCACTGTGCTTAACGCTGATCACTCAGGCTGCTTATGTCACGGCTGACACGCCAGCAACAAAGGCAACTAGCACCAAGGGAACGACCCAGACAATTACATCCGAAGATGAAAATTTTGTACCTAAGCCATCGTCAGGTCATTTAATTTTCACCTATTTTGATAAATCCGAAATAACCAATATTCCATCCGTCGAGGCACCAGAGTCAGTTCAACTGGATACCAGCTTAAAGCTGCCACTGGGAACCTCTGGTGAAATCGATAGCGGCTTATGGGTGTATAACTTTGTATTAAAGGAACGGGAATTCCGTTTTGATGAGGCGGCAGCCGTCAGACGCAACTCAGACGATAACCACCTGAAACAGCGCTTATATGAGATTAATGTTCCGATTACTTATTTAATCCAGAACGATAATAACTCCCGCTGGGTGTTTAATGTCTCACCCGGCGTAAAGTCATCTCTGGAATATATCGGTAATGACGACCTGGCAGCGAACGCAGCCATTCAATATACCAGCAGCGTTGAAGGCCATGGCTACAACCTGGGTGCAGCTTACACACACCGTTTTGGTGAAGGAAAGCTGGTCCCTCTGGTTAATTACAGCTACAAAAGCGGTAAATATTTAAGCGTGATATTAGGTTTTCCTTATTCACGTCTGAGTTTTGCGCCCACAGCACGCCAGCATTATTTTGCCAAACTCACCCCGGAGGGTGGTAGCTGGCACGTCTACAATCAGGGGGATAAAGACGAAACCTTCGACTTTGAGCAGCAAGCTTTCCGGTTTGGCTTTGGTGCTGAATTTAATGCTTTCCGAGCACTGTGGCTTGGTGCCGAAGCGGGTATGCAATTTGGTCAGGAGCTGGAATTGGACAACGAAAGCGGAGAACGGGGAACGCTCGAATTGGAAGACAGCGGTTACCTGCAGTTAACCGCCAAGCTACGCTTCCGGTAAACAGAACATCGCCCGGATATTAGTCCGGGCTGCCTTCCCGCCAGATTTCTAAATCTAACCGTATCTCATGAATGGTTTCAGCTACCCAGCCAGGCAAGTTCCACTCATGCACATAAGAGCGCCTCGAGACAATAATCTCAGGCTGAAGGTCATACGGCAGCACTTTAAAATCATCACGATTAATAATACGACGCGAATAATCGCCGTATCGACGCGGTACCTTGCCGCCATCACACTGTGGCTGGTATTGCTTGAATTGTTGTAATAATTTTTCTGTGCGCATTGCTGAGCAGTTAATGCTCTCATCCCAGCCATAATCGACGTAATCATCAAAACTGAAGCGTTCGTTAAACACCCAACGTTTATTGCTGCATGCAATATAAGGTGCCTGATACTCACCTTTAAGTGGATCCGCATGGGTGGCTAAAATACGATTCCAGAAACGCAAGCCGTTAAAGTTTGCCACCAGATCTGCGTATGAATACACGCCGGTGGTTTGCGCACCAAAATATAACGATTCCGACCACTCGCCATACAATAACCCAGCTTCGACACCTCGACTCATGCGATCTGTGATTTCAAAGTAGGTATTGCCTTCGGTAAAAAAGTGCCCGAGCTTGTCGGTACCCAGGTACACATGATTAACACGAATGACCGCTGCCACCCGTTCACTCATCACCAGGCTGGGGGCATCCAGGCGTTCAAAATCCCGATAAACCGACTGCTGAAATGTCACCCGGCGCTTATCAACCTGCGGTGATTCTTCGGCAAAAATTTCGACCTGTCCGACCAATGACTGGGCCAGTTGTGCCTGGAGCTGGCCATATAATCGTTCAACGTCACATTGGGGGCGAATGCGGTGATGCAGTTTTTTCTTTTGTTGTGGCTGAGGGTAATGTGAGTTGGCTTTATCTATCGCCAGCTGTATGCGGCGATTCACTTCGGCTTCGATCACCGCCGAGCTGTCTTTCAGATGATTGATACCGGTAAACTGGTCAACTTCAGCGGCTTGTACGCCCGAGAATAAAAAGCACAGTAGCAATAGCCAGATTTTCATAGCGCCCCCTTGAATGAAGCGGGGAGTATAACCGTTGGGGCTTGAGGTGTAAGCTACTGGGTTGAACAACCTCATACTTATTAAACCTTGGACTTAAAGTACTCAATTTTATTCTTAATCTCCATAGCAGCTATAGAGCAAGAACCACTTAGTATCATTTGCAGAAGAAAGTCTAAATCTTCAATAAATTCGAAGGTTGCAGAATGATCTTGTTCATACAAATCTTTAAGAGCTTCTTTAAACTTTCTATCTTTTATAGATAAATCCCACTCATGGGCCAATTTATTTCTAACAACCCTTATATTATCGAATCTTCGCTTCATAGAGCTTGGAAATATACCAAGATTTAAATCACCACAAGCATCAACCTTATCATTCAAAGTTTTATAACTTTTCTTTTTGGAAGGATTAATATTGAAATAGGCATCTAGCAACTCTGACATTAGATAATCCAGCTTAGATGCCCACAAAATCCCCATACTTAGAAATGATTTCTTTGAGTTTTCTTCATTAACCTTATCAAGAAATCTAGCAAATTCATTGTACTCTTCAGGCAGCTGAAATATCGAATCATCTACTGACAAACTAGCTTCAGCCTCATAGGGCTTTACGGGGCCGAACTCTTCAGAATTGCATCGATGCCAAATTTCTCTCCCATGATCCTCGCAATCATACCGGTAGGCTGTAAATGGATACTCACCTTTAATATGGCTTGAACGCACAAGACAATTTATAAGATCTCCATCCTCAGATACGTATTCAGGGCATCGAACTGAAATTATAGATATTTTAACCATGGCATCCTTTAAATTAATAATAATCAATTTATAGAGAAAGCATATTGATATTAATTGATCGCCAACCCGAAATATAAAAAATAGCGCCAGAAAGGCGCTATTTAGGAATAGATAATTCGAAGCTTACAGCGAGCCACGCTGCCTTACCGCTTCAAACAAACAAATCCCCGTAGCCACGGAAACATTCACCGAGCTGACTTCACCCGCCATTGGAATATTCACTAAAAAGTCACAATGCTCGCGTGTTAAACGTCGCATGCCTGGGCCTTCCGCGCCCATTACCAGTGCCAATGGGCCAGTCATATTTTGCTGGTAGATATTTTGCTCGGCTTCACCGGCGGTGCCACCAATCCAGATGCCACGCCCCTGAAGTTCTTTCATGGTACGCGCCAGATTGGTTACCTGAATATAAGGAACGGTTTCTGCCGCACCACAAGCGACTTTAGCCGCTGTAGCATTAAGCGGTGCGGATTTATCTTTTGGTGCAATTACAAGATGCACACCGGCGGCATCAGCCGTACGAATACAGGCACCCAGATTATGTGGGTCGGTCACGCCATCAAGAATCAGAATAAATGGATGACCTTCGATTTTATCCAGCACGTCCGGCAGTTGTTTTTCACTCATGCCTTGTACCGGCTTACGCAGGGCAATAATACCCTGATGATTGCCATCGACCTTCTGGTTCATTAAGCCTTTATCGGCTTCACGAATTAATAAACCCTGTTCTTCGGCCAATTCCAGTACACGTTGCATACGTTTGTCCTGGCGGCCTTTTAATACCCACACCTCAACAACCTGATCGGCGCTGCGTTGTAATAACGTGGTGACGGCGTGTAAGCCATAAACGGCTTCTAATTTCATTTTAATTCTCCGGCTATCAAACAATAGCCCAACTTGATTCTGTTCTTAGCGAGAAAAAGCCAGTATTTTTCAGCCGCCGCGCCGAAGGACCATCCCTGGCCCTGCCGCGCTACCGCAACATCCTGTTGCTGCTATTGAAAAACACTGACTTCTTCTCTACGACTTGATCCCTGCTATTTTGAATTCGTTAATTAAAACGAACTACTTTTTCTTGAGGGGCTTACGAGCCGTCTTTTTGCCACTTTTTGGCTTTGATTTAGCCGTTTTAGCTTTGGTGCTGGCACCGGCTTTTTTAGCATTCAGCTTCTGACGCTTGCTTGGCTTTTTGCTGGCGCTTTTTTTCGCCGCCGGCTTTTTCGCAGAACGCTTGCCATCGTCATCCGAGTCATTCGCCGCACGACGACCTGAAGTTTTATCCGCCTGTGCTTTTTTAAAGCTGTCACGCTGTGAGCGGCGTGGTTTTGAACCTGATTTATTACCCGAATCTTTCTTACCAGGCTCTTTTTTACCAGGCAATAGCTCCTCAGTTTCTCCCTCAGCACCACGTCTACGCGGTAACCGTGTCGGGGTCGGCAGGTCAGCCGCACTCCGGCGGTTTTTATTCATAGGTGCAGTGGTTAATTCAAAGTCGATTTTACGATCATCCAGATCAACATCCACCACGCGAACCCAAAGCTTATCGCCTAAGCGGAAACTACGACGGGTGCGTTCACCCACTAACCGATGTTTTACCGCATCAAACTGGTAATAATCGTTTTGCAGCGTGGAAATATGCACCAGACCTTCCACATAAATATCTTTTAATTCGACGAATAATCCAAAACCGGTGACGGCAGAAATGACACCTTCGTATTCACCACCAATATGATCGCGAATATATTCACACTTGAGGAAATCCATCACATCGCGGGTGGCATCGTCAGCACGACGCTCGGTGATGGAGCAATGCTCACCCAGGCTGATCATACGCGCCGTGTCGTATGGATAAATCCGCCATTTCTGCATCGGTTTGGCGTCTTCCACACGGCGCACATGGCGACATTCAATCTCGCTGCGAATCACATGACGAATACCACGATGTACCAATAAATCCGGGTAACGACGAATCGGCGATGTGAAATGCGTATAGGCTTTATAGGCTAAACCAAAGTGGCCTTCGTTTTCCGGATCATAAACCGCTTGAGATAATGAGCGTAATAATACCGTTTGAATTAAATGTGAATCCGGACGGTCTTCAATTTGTTTCAACAACGCCTGATAATCTTTTGGCGAAACTTCTTTGCCTTTATGCAGCGACAAACCTAACTCGCCGAGGAAGCTGTATAAATTTTCCAGCTTCTCCTGACTCGGGCCTTTGTGCACCCGAAATAATGCCGGGATATCGTAACGCTGGAAGAAATCGGCCGCACACACGTTGGCCGCCAACATACACTCTTCAATCAGCATGTGAGCGTCGTTACGCTCGGTTGGCACAATTTCCTGAATCTTACGCTCGGCGTCGAATACGATGCGGGTTTCGACCGAATCGAAATCCATTGCACCGCGTTGTTCACGGGTTTTGCGCAGCAGCTTAAACAGCTTATAAAGATTTTCTAAATGCGGAACAATCGGACGATAATGCTTGCGCCAGGCTTTGCCATCTTCGGTTAATGGCTTCTGCAACATGCCCCACACTTTGTTATAAGTTAACCGTGCATGGGAATGAATCAGGCCTTCCATAAATTTGTAGCCGGATAATTTACCGGCCGCCGAAATAGTGATTTCACACACCATCACCAGACGATCCACTTCCGGATTTAATGAACATAAACCGTTGGATAATTTTTCCGGCAACATGGGCACAACAAAGCCCGGGAAATACACCGAATTACCACGCTCATAAGCGTGATCATCTAAGGCTGATTTCACTTTGACGTAGTGTGATACGTCTGCGATGGCCACGAATAAACGCCAACCACCGGTGTTTTTATTCGGCTCGCAATAAACCGCGTCATCGAAGTCGCGCGCGTCTTCACCATCAATAGTGACAAACGGCAGATGACGTAAATCGATGCGATTTTTCTTATCCGCAGCTTTGACTTGCTCCGGTAATTTTTCCGCCTCGGTCACCACTTCTTCTGGCCATTCCGCCGGAATATTATGGCTGCGAATGGCTACGTCGATTTCCATGCCCGGCGCTAAATGTTCGCCTAACACTTCAATCACCTCACCCATGGGTAAGGCACCCGGACGTGGTTGTTGGGTGATCTGAACCACCACAAACTGACCGTGTTCAGCTTTGTTTCTACCTGCCGGAGGCACTAAAATTTCATGGCTGACGCGCTTGTTATCTGGCTGTACGACACCAACACCGGCCTGGTCAAAATAACGACCAACAATCTGCTGGGTATTACGCTCCAGCACTTCAACAACTTTGCCTTCCGGGCGACCACGACGATCTAAGCCAAGAATCTGCACCGCCACTTTGTCACCGTGAAACACCTTGCCCATCTGACGATTCGACAGATACACATCGTCGCCACCGTCACGCAGCACAAAGCCAAAACCATCACGGTGGCCCATCACCATACCCGTCACTAAATCCGCTTTGCTCATTGGCATAAACTGATTACGACGGTTGGAGATCAGCTGGCCGTCACGCGACATCGCAATCAAACGACGACGCAGGGCTTCAACCCGCTCTTCATCGGTTTCGCCTAATGCGGCACACACATCGGAATGTGTCATTGGATGACCCTGCTGTTCCAGCAGCATCAGCAGTGCATCACGGCTGGCAACCGGGTTGTCGTAGCGTTGCGCTTCGACGGCGGCATTTGGGTCTTTAAAGCCCTGGGAGGCTTGAGAAGGCTTTGACTTTTTTGTCATGGAATCCTGATTTCGGAGATGTCCGTAGGCCGGAACAGACGTTTAACAACAAGTACGTACAGCCGACCGGTGAATGATGGCTACAGTATAACCAGAAAGGATTTATAGTGCTCTAAAGTTAATGGCGGTCGACTCCCGGCTTTGCCCGGCCTCTTTCAGGCGCTGCAGGTAATCCGCCCACAGCTCTTCCTGATTCAGGCATAAATGATGGAGGTATTTCCAATCATATAACCCTGAGTCGTGCCCATCGTCAAAAACCAACTTCAGGGCATAGTTGCCAGCAGGTTCCATACTCAGCAATACCACGTCTTTTTTGCCAAACTGCAGCACTTCATTACCAACTCCATGGCCACGCACTTCTGCCGACGGGGAATAAACGCGAAGCAATTCGAAGCTAAGCTGATACGTATTATCTTGGTGCTCTTTTGCGTCGTGATAACTCAGCTCGATGCAACGACTGCTTTTACGCACCTTGATTGACGATGGAATCATGATTTCAGCTCCAAAAAATGAATTGCATATTCTAATGAATTCTAACTATTTAGTCTCAGGCAGCAATTCGTCCAAAAAATATACACTACACTGAAATGATTACTTTTTAACCACACACAGTTTGTGGAGGAATTTTAAGATGAATTGGCTGCGCTCTTTTAGCATCCGCGTACGACTGGGGCTATCACTGGCAACATCCGTTCTGTGCATCTTAGCGGTACAGATGATCGATATCAGCAATAACAATGATCGCTTATTGGAAGCCCGACAACACACAGTTCAGCAGCAGGTCGAAAGCAGTTATAGCCTGATACAACATTTCTACAAGCTGGAACAGCAAGGTATGCCGCGGCTGGAAGCACAACGCCTGGCAAAAGACGCTATTCGTGAGCTGCGTTACGGCAACAACGATTATTTCTGGATTAACGACTCCACCCCGGTTGTCGTGGTTCATGGCGTAAAGCCATCCCTGGAGGGCAAAAACGTTAACAACATTCAGGACCCGAACGGCCTGTATCTGTTTCAGGAAATTGTTAAGGCATCAAAACGTAATAAAGGCGGTGATTTTGTCAGTTATTTCTGGCCTAAAGCCGGATCTGATATTCCGGTTGAAAAGCTCAGCTTCGTAATGCATTTTCCACAGTGGGACTGGATCATTGGCAGCGGCATTTATATCGATGACGTCGCCGTAGCATTTCAAGAAAATCTAACCTCCATGGTGATCACCAGCCTGTTAATTATCGCCTTACTGGCTTCAATTATGATGCTGATTTCCAGCAGTATTCGTAAACCCTTATACCGTATTTCAAATGCCATGCATGAAATTGCTCAGGGAGAAGGCGATTTAACACAACGACTGCCGGCAGCCGGTAAGGATGAAATTACCGCGATTGCACAATCCTTTAATCAGTTTGTTGAACAGATTCAGAAGTTGGTTCTCGAGGTGCAGGACACCAGCAGCCATGTTTCCGGTAACAGTGAGCGCATCATTGGATGCAGCCAGGAAATTCGTGCCTTGACCGACAGCCAATTACAACAAACGGACATGGCCGCCACCGGCTCAGAACAAATGACACAAACAATCCGTGATGTTGCCAGTAATGCAGAAAACGCCGCCGCTTCAGCCCGGGAAGCCGATGAACATGCAAAAAAAGGCACCAACATCATGCAGCAGGCACAACAACAGATAACCAGTCTTGCTGAGGATATGCGCAATTCTCAGGAAGTAATTGAAAGCCTGCGCAATGAAACGGAAAGCATTGGTTCGGTACTGGATGTGATTCGAGGTATTGCCGAACAAACCAATTTATTGGCGCTGAATGCCGCGATTGAAGCGGCTCGGGCTGGCGAGCAAGGCCGGGGCTTTGCAGTGGTCGCCGATGAAGTTCGCACACTGGCATCACGTACCCAGGAGAGTACCGAAGAAATCAACAATATGATTTCCCGATTACAAGAGCAGGCAGCTCAGGCCGTTACCTCCATGGAAAACAGCGCACAAAGCTCAGAGAAAACATCTGACATGTCACAGCAAGCCGCAGAGACGATTGCCAGCATCAGTGGCGCGGTATCAACCATTACCGAGATGAACCTCAGCATTGCCTCAGCCGTGGAGCAACAAAGTGTGGCGGCGAATGAAATCAATGGCAACATCGCCCAGGTAGTTCATTCCACCCAGGGCATCAACAGCGCCATGCAAACCGCTGAAGCTGAAACGGCGGAGTTATCTACGGTAAGCCAAACATTAAAAAATCTGGTCAGTCGTTTCACCGTCTGATCAAACCATAGCCAGGTTTTTATCAAAACCTGGCTTTTTCTCTTAATCCCTCTTATGCGTTATCAGGCATTGGTCGTAAATGGCCTGGAATGACAAAAAACCTCATAAAAACGTCCTATACTTATATAACCATACTTTTTTAATGGAGAATTTCTGAATGGACTGGTTACGTTCTTTTTCGATTCAGGCTAGGCTCTGGTTTTTGCTCGCTGTTTCTATCGGTTGTGTTATCGCGGTACAAATCATTGATATTACAAATAGCCGCAGTCACTTGCTTGAAGCCCGCCAACAAACGGTGCAACAACAGGTGGAAACGGCATACAGCCTGATTCAGCACTATTACGATCTACAATCGACTGGCCTCTCTCAAACCGATGCTCAGCAGCATGCGATGGCTGCGGTTAAAAAATTGCGCTACGGCAATAATGATTATTTCTGGATCAATAATTCCGATCACACAGTGCTTGCCCATGGCCCTAAGCCAGAATTGGAAGGCAAAAACATGAGTAACCTGCAGGATGCGAATGGTCTGTATGTGTATCAGGAAATTGTGAAAACCGCTCTGAAAAATGCTCAGGGAGGTTTTGTGCCTTATTTTTGGCCCAAAGCCGGATCAGACAAAGCATTAGAAAAAATCAGCTTTGTAAAACATTTCCCACAGTGGGACTGGGTCGTTGGTAGCGGAATTTACATCGATGATGTTGAAGTCATGTTTCAGAAACGACTTGCTGGCATGATTACATCCAGCCTGATCATTATCGCGCTATTAACCATTAGCATTCTGATGATTGCGGCCAGCATCCGCAAACCATTAGCCAGTGCAGTAAATGCCATGCGTGATATTTCCCGTGGCGAAGGAGACCTGACACAACGATTACCCGACCACGGCAAAGATGAAATCACACACATCGCTAAAGCCTTTAATCATTTTGTTGAGCAGATACAGAACCTGGTCGGTCAGGTTAAAAATACCAGCCAGACCATTTCGGCCGGCGCCACCCAAATCGCAGAATACGCTGGTACCATTCAGAAACAAACCGGCCATCAGCTGCAACAAAATGATATGGCCGCAACCGGCTCCGAAGAAATGACCCAAACGATCCGCGAAGTCGCCAGCAATGCGGAACAAGCGGCGGATTCGGCACGTCAGGCCGATGATGATGCAAAATCCGGCACGACGATCATACAAAGCACCCAGCAACAAATCAGTGAACTGGCCAGTGATATCAAGAGTTCTCAGCAGGTCATTGAGGCACTGAGAAACGAAACCAATAATATTGGCTCGGTGCTGGATGTGATCCGCGGCATTGCCGAACAAACCAACTTATTAGCATTAAACGCTGCTATTGAAGCGGCGCGGGCTGGCGAGCAAGGGCGTGGGTTTGCAGTGGTGGCCGATGAAGTCAGAACACTGGCATCTCGTACTCAAGAAAGCACCGAAGAGATTAACCGAATGATTTCAGCCCTGCAGGATCAGGCTGCGGATGCCGTATCGGCCATGGAGCGCAGCGCGGCTTCATCTTCAACCACCTCAGAAAAGTCACAACAAGCCTCGGCAACCATTGCCCGGATACATGATTCAATCTCCAATATTTCAGCCATGAACATGGGGATTGCATCAGCCGTCGAGCAACAAAGTGCTGCGGCCAATGAAATTAACGGCAATATTATTCAGGTGGTGAATTCCAGTAATGAGATTGACCGGATTATGGATAAGGCAGAAGCACAAACGGCCGAGCTGTTAAATATCAGTGGCGAACTGAATACGTTAGTCGAGCGCTTTAAAGTCTGATATCGATTGATGCAACAATTACCAGATAAAAGTCACCAGACACAAAAAATGCCGCAAATGCGGCATTTTTTGTGTCTGGCTCCCACGCAGAGCGTGGGGGCCAAAGTAGAGTAAGTGAGAGTAAAAAATGCCTTACAGAATAAACTGACTCAGATCCTGATCCTGCACCAGATTACCCAACTGCTCGTTAACGTAAGCGGCATCAATCACTACCGCTTGCGACATATCGGTTGCGTCAAAAGAAATCTTTTCTAACAGACGCTCCATAATGGTATGCAAACGGCGAGCACCAATATTCTCGGTGCTTTCGTTCACTTCGAAGGCAATTTCTGCCAGACGTTTAATCGCATCATCGGCAAATGAAATAGCCAACCCTTCGGTTTCCATCAGGGCAACATATTGCTGTGTCAGGGAGGCATTTGGCTCCGTTAAAATACGCTCAAAATCACCCGGAGTTAATGCTTCCAGTTCCACACGGATCGGTAAACGACCCTGTAATTCCGGAATTAAATCGGATGGCTTCGATAGGTGGAACGCACCGGATGCCACAAATAAAATATGATCGGTTTTGATCATGCCGTATTTGGTTGAGACGGTGCAGCCTTCGATTAATGGCAGCAGGTCACGCTGTACACCTTCACGGGAAACATCACCACCAGAACCACTTTCCTGACGTTTGGCGACCTTATCAATCTCATCGAGGAAGACGATGCCGTTTTGCTCAACCAGCTCAACGGCTTTGGCTTTCACTTCGTCCATATTCAGCAGCTTGGCCGCTTCTTCATCACGCAGCTGTTTTTTGGCATCGGCGATTTTTAATTTACGTGTGGTTTTTTTCTCGCCACCCATGTTAGAGAACATGTTTTGCAGCTGGCTGGTCATTTCTTCCATGCCAGGAGGTGCCATAATCTCTACGCCAACATTCGGCGCCTGGGCGATATCGATTTCAATTTCTTTATCATCCAGCTGACCTTCGCGTAATTTTTTACGGAAAATCTGGCGGGTGCTGGAATCTTCCGGCTTAGGTTCTTCGGTAGTATCCCAGCTGGTTGAAGTGGATCGTGCCGGTGGTAACAGGGCATCCAGAATACGTTCTTCTGCGGCTTCTTCCGCGCGCATAGAGACTTTTTCCATCTCCTGTTCACGCAGCATTTTTACGCCGGTTTCCACTAAATCACGGATAATGGATTCCACGTCTTTACCCACGTAACCCACTTCGGTGAACTTGGTTGCTTCAACCTTAATAAAAGGTGCATTCGCCAACTTGGCTAAACGACGGGCAATTTCAGTTTTACCCACACCCGTTGGACCAATCATCAGAATATTTTTGGGCGTCACTTCATCGCGCAGCTCAGCGTCCAGCTGCATACGACGCCAGCGGTTACGCAGGGCAATAGCGACAGCACGCTTGGCATTATTCTGACCAATAATATGGCGGTCTAATTCGTGAACAATTTCACGCGGGGTCATCTGACTCATTATTTCGCTCCCGCTACATCGTTAGCATTTAAACTTTCAATGGTTAAATTGGTGTTGGTAAACACACAAATTTCACCGGCAATATTTAAGCTTTTTTCAACAATATCCCGGGCACTTAATTCGGTGTTATCCAGCAGCGCACGTGCTGATGCCAATGCATAATTACCACCGGAGCCAACACCAATTAAGTCATCTTCCGGCTGCAACACATCGCCATTACCGGTAATAATCAGAGAAGCCGTGTGATCGGCAACCGCCAGAATGGCTTCTAACTTGCGCAGTGCTCGATCTGAGCGCCACTCTTTGGCCAGCTCAACCGCCGAGCGGGTCAGCTGACCATGGTGTTTTTGCAGTTGTGCTTCAAATTTTTCAAACAGTGTAAACGCGTCCGCCGTACCACCGGCAAAGCCAGCAATTACCTGACCGTTGTACAAACGGCGAACTTTACGGGCATTACCTTTCATCACGGTATTACCCAGAGAAACCTGGCCGTCGCCGCCAATTACCACTTCATCACCACGGCGTACGGATACAATTGTTGTCATCGCTAAATCCTGATTCTGTTAGCCTGAAACTTATCTAGTAGTTCTGATATGGGGACGCGATCAGAGAGTTCAAGAGCATTGCCAGAACCTCGACCAACACCGATACTGCGCGCCGAAAACAGGAGATCATTATGAAAATCGCAAAAGATACCGTCGTCCAACTGCATTACAGCCTGTACGACGACCAGGGCAATCTGATTGAAAGTACGCAATCGACCGGCGGCGACCCGGTTGCTTATCTGCAGGGCCACCAGAATATGATTCCGGGCTTTGAGAAGGCCGTGACAGGAATGGAAGCTGGTGAACAACAGAGTTTCACACTGGAGCCCAAAGACGCTTACGGTGAACGAAAAGAAGGTAACGAACAGCGTATCCCGGTGAAGCACCTACAAGGCGCGGGCACCGCTAAAAAGCCGAACTGGCGTAAAGGCATGGTAGCTTGGGTAGAAACTGAGCAAGGCACACGTCAGGTTACCGTGGTGAAGGTTGGTCGTTTTATGGCGGACGTCGATACCAATCATCCGTTAGCCGGTCAGGCGCTGCGTTTTGATGTGGATATTGTGAATGTGCGTGCTGCCACACCGGAAGAAATTGCGCATAAACACGCCCATGGTGTGGGTGGCCATCAGCACTAATCCTTTATGGAACATGAGTGCCGATGGGGATATTAACGTTTAAAGCAGAGGCAGGATGCCTCGGTAGCGCGGCAGGGCCAGGGATGGCCCTTCGGCGCGGCGGCTAAACGTTAATATGCTCATTGGTGTCTGAGTTATTCGGCAAACACCCAGACATAATATTCATCTCGCTGAGCGTCATACCAGCTTTCCCTGACCCTTGCTTTAACCGTCACTTGATTAACCTTCTCCCGTGTTTCCTTGTTCAGCGTCACACTCTCCCGGTCATTGTGTACCCGGGTGGTTAGCTGCGACACACTGCTCACCTCGACGCCCTGGCGGGCCGCCAATCGCTCACGGGCACGCTGGATCGCACACTCCTGCTGTGCATAGTGTCCTTTGATGTGGAAACCACAAGACGCCACAACACCATTCCCCGGGTTCAGCAGCCATTCAGGTTGCCCCTGCTTTACTGGCACCTGAGTACACGCTGAGACAATATAAGCGATTAAAACTAAAGCAATTTTTATGAGAGAACGGGTCATCTTCTGGCGCATTGGAGCGTCCTTTTATAAGACAGAGATCTGTGTGGCATTTTGCCATAGCATTCGCTATTCTCGATAAGACATTCTTAATAAACTGCCGCTTCACTCAAGGAGAGGAAAATGATGGTTCGTAACCTTTTTGCTGCTGCCGCTGCGACTTTACTGGTAGCTTGTGCATCTAACCAACCTGCACCACAACAACCTGTTGCCAGCTGTGTTTTTGCTGACGGCTCTGGCCAGGCTGCTCCTGAGTGGGTATGTGGCGCTCCGGTTAACGGCGTTGATCTGTCTGCTGTTGGTTATGCTGACAAGTCAGGTGCTGGCCCTAACTTCATGAAACAAATGGCTGCGACAGCGGCTCGTGTTGAACTGGCACAAACCATGAAAGTTGAAGTTCAGAACATGATCAAGCAGTACGCTGAAACCACCGGTGCTGGCGACAGCGAAACCGTTGATCGTGTTAACACCTCTGTTACCAAGCAGATCACCAAAGAAACCCTGGTGGGTTCTAAAATCTTCCGTCAGATGCCAACCCCAAGCGGCGGCATGGTGGTTCTGGTTGGTTTAGACGCTGACACCCTGAACCAGCTGGCTGAGCAGGCGTTAAAAACATCGATGAACAACGAACGTGCTCTGTGGCAAAAGTTCCAGGCCGAGAAGTCATTTGACGAACTGGCTTCTGAAATTGCCAACATGGAATAAGTCGTCGTTATACGATGAAAGAAGCCGGCGTTTGCCGGCTTTTTTATTGATCCGGTTATATCCCGTCCTAAATAGCGTTGGCAGGAGAACATCATGAAAAAGGCACAGATTAAAAACGTTTTGCTGTTTTCTGCAGCACTGCTAAGCAGCTCACTGTTAATGGCAGAAACGCAGCTGAGTGAATATGAAAAATGGCGTCAACAAGAGCTGAAAAGCTTCCAGAGTTACCTGGATGAAAATGACAAAAGTTTTATTCAGTTTCTCAAAGCACAGTGGCAAGCGGTGGATGTAAAACCAGAAACCATTCGCGACCCGGCGCCTAAGCCTGATGTATTTCCAACAGCACCCGATGTTCAGCCTGATCTGGCAGAAAAACCCGCTCCTGTTATCAAACCTCAACCTATCAAATCCCCAGCACCAGTAAAACCACTGCCAGTTAAACCTCAAACTCCCAAACCTCAAACAACGAAGCCTGTGGCTCCAAAACCGGCTGTTCCAAAACCGGATAACACGGATACAGGCCTGGTAACCGAACTCGAAAGTAAGAATATCCGCACGGCCAAATTTCGATTTTTTGGCAACCCGGTGACAATTCAATATGCAAAAAGTTTTAAGCGTAATTTTTCAGGAAAAATCAGCGGCGAAAAAATTGCTGATTATTGGCAATACCTGGCCGCTCAGGAACATCAGCCGACCATCAATCAACTTCTGACAACGGCACAAGAATTAAATCTGAATGATTGGGGAACCGCGCTGCTGTTTGATCAATTCTCTGGCAGTATTTTACGGCAACAAACCAGCCGCCGCTTAACCAGTTGGTTCTTATTAGTAAAAGCGGGATACGATGCGCGTGTAGCCTATAACGACAATTTATTTCTGCTGCTACCATCCAAACAGGAGTTATTTGGTACCACGTTCTTCAACCTGAATAACACACGTTATTATGCCGTTAACCTGAATGGTAAATCATTGAAACCCGGCAAAGTGTTCACCTATGACAAGCAGCACGGGGCAGGCTCCGGCCAATTAGACTTCAGCCAACCTAATGCATTTATTGCTCAGGGGAAAACGGAAAACCGGGCGCTGTCTTTCCAATATGATAACCGTGACTATCAACTAGAGATCAGTTATCCCAAACGTTACGTAGACTATTTCAACAGTTTTCCGCAGTTATCTCTGCCGAATTATTTTAAAGCTGGCTTACCCGCCGTCACGGCAGAATCCCTGTTACAGCAATTGCGTCCAATCGTTGACGGGCAAAGCGAACAGGAAGCTGTTAATCGTTTATTACGGTTTGTCCAAACCGCTTTTAAATATAAAACCGATGACCAGCAATTTAAGCAGGAAAACTATCTTTTCCCATTAGAGACGCTGCATTACCCTTACTCCGATTGTGAAGACCGCGCGGCGTTATTCGCCTGGCTGACGGAAAGCTTGTTAGGGCTGGATGTGATTATTCTGGATTACCCCGGGCACATTGCCACAGCGGTTAATTTTAATAGCAAGGTCAATGGTGATGCCTGGCAGTATCGGGGCAAACGTTATGTGGTTGCTGATCCAACCTATATCAATGCCAGCGCGGGCATGACCATGCCGCAGTTTGCGGGTAAGGCCCCTAAAGTAGAACCATTTTAAGCTTGTATTCCTAACAGCCCAAACAACAGAATCTGTTTCTGCCACCGCCCCGAAGGCACATCCCTGTGCCTGCCGGGCGGACGCAACATCCTGTTGCTGCTCTCGAAACAGATTCCATTCTTCGGGCTTCGCAGAAAACAAAATACTTTGCTCTTAGTTTAAGCAGGGGTACCCTACTCCCGTGATTAGATGATAAATAAGAGAGCGCCATGTCCGCGTTATCCGTAGCGGTTGTGCCAGTAACGGCCTTCGCCCAGAACTGCACCATTCTGATGTGCAACAACACCAAACAAGCCGCCATCATTGATCCCGGTGGTGATATCAGCAAAATAAAACAACAGCTGGATAAAATGGGCGCCAGTGCCAGTAAAATCCTGCTGACTCATGCCCATATTGATCATGCTGGTGGCACGGCAGAACTGGCAAAAGAACTGAACCTCCCGATTGAAGGGCCACATAAAGGCGACTTGTTCTGGATTGAGGGCTTACCACAGCAGTCTGCGATGTTTGGCTTCCCGGCCGTAGAAACCTTTACCCCGGATCGCTGGTTAGACGACCATGACGAAGTTCAGGTTGGCGAGCTAACGCTACAGGTGATTCACACGCCCGGACATACACCCGGCCATGTGGTGTTTTATAACCCGGAAAATAAACTGGCTTTTGTTGGCGACGTATTGTTTAACGGCTCTATTGGCCGGACGGATTTTCCTCAGGGTAACCACCCGGAATTAATCGCATCGATTCGTGAGAAGCTGTTCCCGCTGGGTGACGATATTGAGTTTATTTGTGGCCATGGTCCAAATTCGACCTTTGGCCATGAACGTCAAACCAATCCCTTTGTATCTGATCATCGCGGTTAATGCTCAAAAAAGTGACGTAAAAAAGCGGTGCTGCCGATTTGGCAGCACCGCTTTTTTATATCGTTTTTGTGAATATCGAATAATTTATTCGTCCAGCGGCTTCGCCAGTTCTGAAACCCTGTGGGTTTGCACACGCTCAAGCTGACGCTGACGTTCTTTGCTTTGCTTCAGCGCTTCATCCATTTTTTCATTGTAAATATCCAACCAGGTACGTGAGCCAGGGATCATCCGTGCCAGATCACGCATGCCTTGTTTTAAGGCCATCAGGTGCGTTTGATAACTCAGTTCCTGCGATATCAATACCTTCTTAAACGCCGTTGCACTGCTGCTGTCCAGCACCGTATTAATATCCGTCAGGTTGGCTTGCCAGTCTGCCGTGGTTTTCTCCAACAGGGCAACTTGTTGCACCAGAGCATTCAGATCTCGTTGCTCGGCATAAATAACTTTTGGCTCAGCAAATTTCAGCACCACCACCGTGATTGCGACTGAAATGCCCACCAGAGCCAACAACACCATCACAATCAGGATATTACGGTTGGTATTGGCGGTATTCTCCAAAATCGTCAGCCGCTGGCTATCACTAAGATCGTATTCCTCGTCCCTGCTGCTCACGGGATTCTCCCATATAATTAGCCAATGATATTCACTAGTTTAGCAGTTATTGAAAGAGCTGATTTAAAATACCCATCCATGTGATCCTGCTACCGCCGCCAATACTGTAATTAAACTCACCGTCAGAAGTGTCCAGTGCAGTTTTTGCATCACAGCAAACGTTCGATCGCTGTTGATTTGTGCCTGTTGATGATACCAACGATGTAAAAATAAAGGCTCAAAGACAAATAGAATCAGACTGAATATAAGCCATATCAGAGTCATTGCATGCATCCACCAGAACTCTGCCGAGGCATACCGTTGCCACAGGTTAAGCGTTTCGATCAGATAAAACCCGGAGATTCCGGTGACTAATGTGGTGAACTTAGCAATAGCAGCAAACCGCCCCTCCAGTTGCTCGAACAATGCCATTCGCTGCATTTCATCGGGCTGGAGACGTAAAGCAGGTATTAATACCAATGTGACAAAAGCCACACCACCAATCCAAATAACAACACCGAATACATGCAGTGCTCTGGCCAGAATTAATAGTTGATAATCTTCCATTGAACTGCTCCCTTTTAGTTTGTATCAGCGATAACCCGGTTATTGCTGAAGGCCAATCTGACCCGACTCCACCCAGCGGTATTGCACCGAAGAAGTATCCCCACAACCGCAGCCACCGGAACATCCCGCCGCCGTATTTTTCACCACCATTCCACGGCGCATCCAGATACTGAACATACTGTCCAGCGCATCATCCGATAGCTGAAACTGCCGGGTCAGAACTGACTGAGCAACCCAGCCCTGACCTTCCAACACTTGTCTTAATTGCTGCAGAATCATGTCGCAGCCCGCCAGCCGGATTGCATCACATCACCGCGGCGGCGCATCAGAATAACCACCAGGGCAAAGGCCAGCGAATAAAATAGCAGCCACAATAACGATGCTTGGGGATGACGACTAAAGGTTGCCAGTTGATAAAACAACGTCGATATCATAAATGCCATACCCATTGACCAGACGGCGATAAAGGCCGACCAGCGCGGCCCAACTTCCCGGACAAATGCACCCATCGCCGCCGCACAAGGGGTGTACAGCAAGATAAATAACATATACGCAAAAGCCCCAACGGAACCATCAAACTTCTGCAACAAAGTATTCAGTGTTGAGACTTCCACTTCCTGCTCCGCCGCAGCCGTTTCCAGTGATGAAATATCACCAATATCCAAGCCGATAGGGTCACTCAGGCTGATGCCAAACAGGTTTTCAGGAATGGTCGCCAGCGCTTCATTCAGACTGCCAAACAAATCATATTCAGCACCCTCTTCGGCGGCACCAGAATACAAGCTGTTCAGCGTGCCAACCACAGCCTCTTTGGCAAAAATGCCGGTGACAATGCCAATAGTGGCTTCCCAATTATCGGCTTCCACTCCCAAAGGAGAAAACACTGGTGTAATCATCTGACTGGTTTTCGCAAGAACCGATTCATCATCTTTTAAGTTACCAAAACGACCGTCCAGGCTGATGTTATTGAGTACACTCAGCACCGCCACAACCCACACAATGGTTTTACCCGCTCCGGTTAAAAAACCTTTCAGCTTTTGCCAGGTTTTAATACCCACATTGCGCAGGGTTGGAATTTCATAATCCGGCATTTCTAATAAAAAGTTTTCACTGCTACCTGGCAGTAAGGTGTAACGCAGCACTAACCCGGTAATCACCGCAGCGGCAACGCCACACAAATACAACAGAAATACGATGTTCTGACCATTATCCGGAAAAAAGGCGGCGACAAATAAGGCATACACCGGCAGGCGCGCGCCACACGACATAAACGGACTCATAAAGCTGGTGATCAGGCGTTCACGCTCTTTATCCAATGTGCGCGCCGCCATCACGGCCGGAACCGTACAACCAAAGCCCATAATCATCGGCACAAACGATTTACCGGGCAGACCAATTTTCTGCATTAAACGGTCAACCACAAACGAGGCACGTGCAAGATAACCCGAACTTTCTAACACCGATAAAAACAAATACAGACAGGCAATCACCGGAATAAAGGTTAATACTGTCTGAACCCCGGCACCGAAGCCCTGAGCAAGAATAATATCCAGCCACCCTGGAGCGTTTAGCTGAGTTAATGCCTCACTGATGCCATCAACGAATACGGCTCCGGCAGCAATATCAAAGAAGTCGATAAAGGCACTACCGACGTTGATGGAAAACTGAAACATCAGATACATCACCGCCAAAAACACTGGAATACCCAGCCATTGATTCAATAATAACCGGTCAATGTTATCGCTCAGGTCGGCAGCCAGTTTACCTTCCTGAGATACCGCTTGTTGTGTCAGCTGGTATATCCAGCTGAAGCGGGTATCGGCAATGTGTAAATCCAGATCAAGCTCGAGGCTGTTGCCTGTATCCAGCACCTGTTGCTGACTATCCTCCGACAGTTGTTTTAGCAACCACGGGTCCCGCTCTAAGACTCTTAAGGCAAGGGCCTGACCATGTAAATGGGGCAATAACGGCTGCGCCAAAGGCGCAAGCCGTTGCTGCGCTTGTTCAACCTGAGGGGCATAATCCAATTGCAATGCAGGACTCAACTGCGCCTGCTGAAACAAATCCGGCAGCTGTTGCTGAAAGGCTTTAACCTGCTTCTGATGATGAGCGCTCAAAGCCACTACCGGGCAAGCCAACGATTGCTGCAGTTTTGGCAAATCAATGTTGAGGCGCTTTCGCCGGGCTGCATCCATCTTGTTCAGCACCACCACAACCGGCAGCCCCAGCTCGCGCAGCTGTAATGTCAGGTACAAACCCCGTTCCAGCGTGGTGGCATCAATCACATTGATAATCAGATCCGGGCGCTGGTCAGTGATATAAGAGAAGGCAATTTGTTCATCCACCGAGTGGGCATCATTCACATCCAGCGAATAAATGCCGGGCAGATCAATCAGTCGGGCTTCAACTGTATCAGGGTGAGAGGCGTTTTCAGCAGGTAGCAATAAACGGCCTTCTTTTTTATCAACCGTTACACCACTCCAGTTACCAACTTGCTGACGGCTACCTGTTAGAGCATTGAATAGCGAAGTTTTTCCACTATTGGGATTACCTACCGTGACAATATGCAGGCTCATGAGTGCGAACCCTGTGACAGAGGTTCATGTGATAACAACTCGACCCGCACTTTATTGGCCAGCATTTGGCGAATGGAAAACTGCGAGCTGCCGATACGCAACTGTACCGGATCACCCAGAGGCGCACGGCGCACCAGTTGAATCTGACGATTGGGCAACAGCCCCAGCGACAGCAGTTTTTTGCGTAATGCCGGATCAATATCCAGCAGTTCTATCACTCTGGCCGTTTGACCAGCTGCCAGCTCACCTAACAACATAGCAACACCAATAAGAATACGATCAATTATCAATATTGCTAAGTATAAGAGTTATCTGCAGGCAGATCTTGCGTTGAATCAGTTGCTGACCACAAACATTTTATGGCCAGCCAAAATCGGTCAAAAGAGAGGATCTCAAGGGCGCCGCGTTAAATCAGCCCCATCTCGGTCAGCTGCTTATCGTAACCCTTGCGATAGTTGGGATAATGAAACTGATAACCTAAGGCTTTCAGGCGCTGGTTAGAGCAACGGCGATTGGCGCGACGGGTGGCTTCAGGCAGATCGTGGTCATCATCTACATCACCAATACGGTCTTTCATCCATTCCAACACCTCGAATAAAGTCGCCGGTTCGTCATCGGTGGCGAGATAAATGTCATCCAGAACATCGCCATTAAGCTGACGCTCAATCAGCATCTGCAGCACACCAACACAATCATCGCGATGGATACGGTTGGTCCACACTGGTGGTTCCGGATCACAATGACCGCCTTGTTTGGCTTGCTCGATCATACGGTTACGACCCGGACCATAAACCCCCGTCAGGCGCACAACGGTACCCGGCAGTTTATCGCGCAACAGTGCCTGTTCGGCCGCCAGCATTTCTTTGCCGGCAAAGCTGGTTGGGCTCAACTCAGACGTTTCATCGACCCATTCACCATCCATCTGGTGGTAAACACTGGAGCTTGAAACAAAGAAAATGCGCTGGGGATTATTGGGTTTAACCGCGCGAAGTACATTGCGCAGGCCTTTGTAGTAGTAGGTGTGATAACCCTCTTTGGAAAAGACCGGCGACGCCACGCTGTACACTACAATATCAACGGCGGGCAGGTCGATCAGGGTTTCCAGCTCGGCCACATCGGCCTGAATTAACTGCACCCCTTCGGCAATGGGCTTATCTGAACGCCGCAGCCCCCAGACCTCATGCCCACTATCCGCCAGTTTCTGAGCTAAGTGACCACCAATATCGCCAGCGCCAACAACCAGAATCCGAGCCATGCACCTTCCTCCAGAAAATCTTATTTTTATTTAGAGTAGCAGTCTTTATTTAACTCCACCTCGTCGGTAATATCATAGGCAAGATAAATCAAAATCCGCTATTTTATTTAGCCTGACAATATAAGCTGGAGCCTGATATGACGTTAACAGAGCTGAAGTACATCGTCACCCTCGCACAAGAACGTCACTTTGGCCGTGCTGCCGAGAAGTGTTTTGTCAGCCAGCCAACACTCAGTGTGGCCATTAAAAAGCTCGAAGGTGAGCTGGATATTGCTATTTTTGAGCGCAGTAAAAGTTCCGTCACCGTGACACCTCTGGGTGAGCGCATCATTACCCAGGCACAGAAAGTATTGGAAGAATCCCGCGCCATTAAAGAGATCGCCAGTGCCGGTAAAGATCAGCTATCCACTCCTCTGAAGCTGGGCGCTATTTTCACCATTGGCCCCTACCTGTTCCCACATCTGGTGCCACAAATCCACCAGCAGGCATCCAATATGCCGCTGTATCTGGAAGAGAACTACACCGGTGTCTTACGTCGCCAACTGCGCGATGGTGAGCTGGACGCTATTATTGTCGCCCTGCCGTTTAACGAACCCGATGTATTAACCCGTCCGCTTTACGACGAAAATTTTGTGGTCGTGCTACCAAAAGACCATGCCTGGTGCCAACAAGACAGTATCGACCCCAACCAGCTGGTAGATGAAGACCTGTTAATGCTGGGCCAGGGCCATTGCTTCCGTGATCAGGTATTTGAAGCCTGCCCGGCACTGAGCAATAAACACCACAAACGTTTGGGCAGTGTCACTGAAGGCAGCTCTCTGGAAACTCTGAAACATATGGTGGCCACCGGCTTAGGTATTACCGTGCTGCCGGAATCGGCCATCAGCAATCTGGATCAGACGCTGGTGACGACCCGTCCATTCACTTCGTCAGCGGAGCAATCCGTTCCCAGCCGTACCGTGGCACTGGCGTGGCGTGCCAGCTTCCCGCGCGGCCAGGCAGTGGATTTATTGCTCGACACCGCACGCCAGTGCCGTATCGACTAACCATGCAAATCAACGACTCATCATATAAAGCAACGGATAGGCGACGTGAGCAAACTCAGTAAACTCACCGACTTAAAAGGGGTTGGCCCAAAGCTGGCAGAGCAACTGCACAAGCTGAATATTTTCACCCTGGCCGATCTCTATTTCCACCTGCCGTTTCGTTACGAAGACCGTAGCCGTATTACGCCGATTGGTGGCTTACAACCGCAACGACCGGCGGTATTTCAGGGTGACGTCCGGGGCGCGAATGTGGTGTTTGGCAAACGTCGTAGCCTGTTGGTTAAACTGCAGGATGCCAGTGGTGTGATAAGCCTGCGGTTTTATCATTTTACCGCCGCACAAAAAAAACAATTCAGCAGCGGCACCACACTGCGCTGCTATGGTGAACCCCGCCGTGGCGCCAGTGGGTTAGAGATTTATCATCCGGAATACAAAATTCTGGAAGACGGCTTAGACGAAGAATTAGAAGCCACACTCACCCCCGTCTATCCAGCTACCGATGGCATTTCACAACAGCGGCTACGCTTGCTGCATGAGCAGGCGCATGAATTATTACGCTCAAAACAGGTGGATTTAACCGATTTATTTCCTTCACAATGGTTAGCCCAGTGGCGTTTGCCCACGCTGGAAGAATCGCTGTTATTTTTGCATCAGCCCGACCGCGATACCGATCTGGCGTATTTATTATCCGGCCAGCACCCGGCGCAAAAGCGCCTGATTTTGGAAGAGTTACTGGCCCACCAGCTGTCGTTGCATAAAATTCGCGCTCAGGTTCAGTCGCACCAAGCCCCAGCCATTCTCACGTCACAAACTCCACAAACACCAGAATCGCCTCAGACGTTACAACAGCAGTTATTAGCACAATTGCCCTTTACCCCAACCGGCGCACAACAACGGGTGGTCAAAGAAATCGAACAGGATATTCAGCAACCGTATCCCATGTTGCGTCTGGTTCAGGGAGATGTCGGCTCTGGCAAAACCTTAGTCGCCGCACTGGCCGCCTGCGATGTATTGGAAGCCGGTTATCAGGTGGCTTTAATGGCACCAACCGAAATTCTTGCCGAACAACATTTGAATAACTTATCCGGCTGGTTTGAACCGTTGGGCATTCGTTGCGGCTGGCTGGCGGGCAAAGTGAAAGGCAAAGCTCGCACTCAGGCACTCACGGATATTGCGGATGGCACAGCCCAACTGGTCGTGGGCACCCACGCGCTGTTTCAGGACGATGTGACGTTTAAGCGCCTGGGATTAATCATTGTCGATGAGCAACATCGCTTTGGTGTACACCAACGACTGGAGTTACGCGAAAAAGGCGTACAAATGGGGTTATCGCCACATCAACTGATTATGACCGCCACCCCAATTCCGCGAACCCTGGCAATGAGTGCCTATGCCGATCTGGATACCTCGGTGATTGATGAATTACCGCCTGGCCGCAGTCCAATCACCACGGTCGCGCTGGCCGATAATCGCCGACCAGAGATTATTCAGCGCGTCAGTGCCGCTTGTGCGTCCGACACTTCTGGGAAAGAGAACGGTGGAAAAGCCGCGCAGGCCTATTGGGTCTGCACCCTGATTGAAGAAAGCGAAGCGCTGCAATGTCAGGCCGCCGAAAACACCGCGGAAGAACTTAAAGCCGCCCTGCCGCACCTGCGTATTGGTTTGGTTCATGGACGCATGAAACCAGCAGAAAAAGCCGAGATTATGGCGGCGTTTAAAGCCCATGAACTGGATTTATTGGTCGCCACCACGGTGATTGAAGTGGGCGTTGACGTGCCCAATGCCAGTCTGATGATTATCGAAAACCCGGAACGGTTGGGGCTGGCACAGCTCCATCAGCTGCGTGGCCGGGTTGGCCGTGGCAGTGCCAAAAGTCATTGTGTGTTGTTGTATAAATCGCCTCTGTCATTCACCAGCAAGCAGCGGTTACAGGTAATGCGCGATAGTCAGGATGGTTTTTATATTGCCGAGCAGGACCTGATGATTCGTGGCCCGGGCGAAATGCTCGGTACCCGCCAGACCGGGCTACAGATGTTACGCGTGGCCGATTTACAGCGCGATGGCGACCTGCTCCCCCAGGTACGGGAAATGGCCGAACAGCTGTGGAACCATCACCCAGACACTGTTGAGCCGCTGATTCAACGTTGGCTTGGGGAAGCCGAGCGCTTTGCCAACGTCTGATTCATACAAAAACTTCTTCGCTATCCAAGCAAGCCTGCCAGCCTGTTCTATATTTATTACATACCTTTTCTGAACTGCGGTGGTCGCCGCACACAACAAGGATTTCTGCGATGGCAATACCGGCAACCGTAATGAAAGTTCTGGACGACTGGCACGTCCCTTATTCACTGACCGACGACGAAGAAGTGTTCAATCTTATGCAAAGCAATCCACCGGCTTCTTATTCCTCCAAAGTCGCTAACGTCATCTTTCTTAAAGATGGTGACGGCAAGGTTCAGGTCGTGATTCCAGGCAACCGTATTCTCGATCTCAATCGCCTGTCGTTCAGTACCGGGCGCCAGTTCAAAGCCTTATCAGCAGAAGAGCTGCAACGCCTGAAAAACAAATTTGGCATTGATGAGTTTCCAGCCTTGCCTCAGGTCACCGGAGTCGACTCTCTGGTGGATGAGTCATTATTGCAACAGGAAGAGCTGTATATCGTTTCCGGTGCCGAGCACGAATGGCTGAAGATCCCCACGGATGATTTCCGCAACCTGATTACCAGCTCGCATACCGGTAATTACACCGCCAAGCTACCGCTGGATATCCACAACAACAATTCAGACGAAGACCTGAGTGATGTTCATGCCGCGATTCAACAATTTACTCCGATGCGGATTCAGCAACGTCTGGAAGAGACTCTCGATTTACCCCCACTACCGGAAACCGCTCGCAAGATTATTGAGCTACGGGTTGACCCTAACGCCGATACCGTGACGTTAGCACAGGCGGTGGAACTCGATCCGGGCATGTCGGCTCAGGTCGTCAGCTGGGCGCGCTCTCCGTATTATGGCGTACGTGGTGAAATCAAAACGGTCGAAGATGCCGTACTGCGGGTATTAGGATTTGATCTGGTGATTAACCTGGCACTCGGATTGGCTCTGGGCAGAACGCTGTCGGTGCCAAAAGAAGGGCCACATGGCTATGCTCCGTTCTGGCAACAGGCGGTGGTGACGGCGGCGTTATGCGGTGAAATTACCCGCCTGATTCCGGCCAAAAACCGCCCCAGCCAGGGGCTGGCGTATTTGTGTGGTTTATTACACAACTTTGGCTTTCTGGTGCTGGGACATGTCTTCCCGCCACAATTCTCATTAATCAATCGTCATATTGAAGCAAACCCACACATTAACCGCTTCTTTATTGAACGCCATTTATTAGGTATGACCCGGGAGCAGGTATCCAGCTGCCTGATGCAGCAGTGGCGGATGCCAGAAGAGCTGGTGACCGCTTTACGCCAGCAACACAATGCTCAGTTTGATGGCGAACATAAGGAATATGCTCAGATTTTATACATTGCCACCCGGGCATTACGTCGCCATGGCTTTGGTGACGGTCCGTTTGAAACGCCGGAGCCCTGGATGTTAGATGACCTTGATTTAACCGCGGAGGCCATTGATGATGTGACATCATCCGTGATGAATAAAATGGATGACTTAAATGAGTTAGTGAGCCTGTTGAATAAACCCTGAGCGACGATCAGGCTCTGAGAAAATAAAGGCCTTAGCCTTCAGAGCAGTTATTGGAGCTAAGAATGACGATCCGACCGACCAACATCCTGAAACAGAGCCGCACCAAGCGTTTGCTCACATTATGTCTGTGTTTGTTTGCCATGCAGGCAGCGGCTCAGAAGATTCCGGACACGGTGAATCTGTCGCTCACCAGCTATCCTCCTATTCTGGATATTAAAGGCAGTATTGGTACCGACCTTGCCGCTGCTGCCTTCTTAACTCAGGGTATTCAGGTACAGTATCATCAATACCCAATGACCCGTGTTTTCTGGGCCATGAAGCAGGATAATATTGATGCCGTCTTGGGTTCAAAGTTCTGGCTTGATCAACAACAATTGGAGGAAGCATTCACTCCAATATCCGTTTATAGCCCACAGTTTTACTTTTTTGCGTTAAAAGAGAAATTCCCGCAAGGCATTCACTTCAACACACTCGATGAACTCAAAGATAAAGATATTGTTTACATCAAAGGTGGCGCGTTAACGCCAATTTTTGAAAAATTTAATATCAAGCCGCACATGGTGTCTCGCCTGGAACAAAGCCCACACCTTATAAAAAGTGGCCGCCGGGATATGTTTGCGGCGCTGGAACTCGCTGGCTGGAACATTATTCAGCAAACATACCCGAACGCATTGTCGCAGTTTATCCGCTCAGAAAAGTCCATTTATACCATGACCGGTGACATACTATTTCCTGAAAAGTCATCACACCTGGTAGAGGTGTTTAATGCAGGCCTGATAGAAATTATTAACAACGGTACCTACCTGGACATCATGAAAAAATATTATAAAGAGGTCGAAATTCCTGAAAGTGTTCGTCACTTTATGCGTTCTGCCGTTCAGCCAAACAAGTTACAAAAGAGCGCCCCCCTGCAGTAAGTTTCCTTATTTCTTACATATTTTCAGAAAAAGTGACTGTTACTCTTTCATGGTCAGCATTTAATGCTTCGCCATTAGAGAGAGTTACAACATGACCCGTTCTAAAAACACACTGGTTAAAGCCAGTGCGCTTGGGGCCGTATCGGCCTTATCCATCTTAACCGCCTCACATAGCCTTGCCTTTTCAGAAACGCCTGAAATTATTTGCGACACCCTGTCGTCTGACATCAGCGTCGCACCGAATGGTGGTTATCTTGAATTTCATACCACCAATGGCCGTGATGTGGTCTCGATTTCCGGCACGAAGAATGCCGCCTCTATCACCATTAACGATACCTGTGAAGAACGAGATCTTTCCAACTATCAAGGGGTTCGTTTTTATCTGGGCGCTGGTAACGATTCCTACAGCGCCCATGAGTTTAATATGAAGCAAGAAGTGTATGGCGAAGACGGCGTGGATTTTATTACCACTGGCCCAGCCAACGACCTGCTTAATGGTGGTGCTGGCAATGATATGCTGGCCGGGAATGGCCGACACGATGAATTGATTGGCGGCGAAGGTGACGACGCACTGTACGGTGGCGACGGCAACGACGACCTCAGCGGCGACCAAGGCAATGATTTCTTAGATGGCGGGGCTGGCAGCGATACCTACACCGGCTGGTCGGGCATTGATGGCCGTACCGAAGGCGGTGAAGAATGGGGGCCGATGGTTCCTGAGTTTCATACTGAAGATGAATTTAATGCATGGCGTAGTGGTCGTAATGCCCTGCTGAGAAAACCCCACACTGGCTTACCATCTGGCTTTAGCACCAATCTGGTGAACACCACCTACGGTGCTTTTGCTTATGTCACTATGCCAGATGCCACCACCTCGTATAACAATCTGACGGTTTCTCTGCAGGTAGCCAGCCTGAATGGTACGGCCATCGCCTGCTTCAAGAGTGTAGTGCCTACTGAAGTGTATCAGTGCCACCGTTGGGACGACAAAAACGTGATCCGTATCTCCATTACGGGTGGCAATGGCACCGATATCATCAGCGCCCAATATTCCGATGTAACGGTAGTGATTAAAGGCAAAGGTGGTGATGACCACATTGCAGGTAGCCCTGCCAACGACATCTTAGAAGGTGGTGATGGTGATGATTACATTGTGGGTGGCCGAGGTAACGATATTATTCGTGGCGATAACGGCTTCGATGAATTATACGGTAATCAGGGCGAAGACATCATGTACGGCGGCGATGATGCTGACAAAATGTGGGGCAACGAACACGATGACCTGATGTACGGTAATGGGGGTAATCAGGATCGTATGCGTGGTGGCAGCGGCAATGATGTGATGTTAGACCGCGCCGGTGGTGCTTGGTCGAAAAAGACCCGTATGTGGGGAGAATCTGGTGATGACATTATTGTGAATGCCAATGGTTCATCAGAATTGTATGGTGGCGGCGGTTATGACTTTTTAGCTGCCATGGACAGCAATGATGACCAAGGCTTCTATGGTGGTGATGGCCGTGACTGGATCTATAACCGAGGTGATGTTTACCCTAATGGTGGCGGCGGTGGCGGTTACAACCTGTGCTTCCGTAACTCGGGCAATATGAGTGATTGTGATTACGATGGACCAAACAACCTTCAGGCGGCTATTCGCAGCTATGCCGGTAGCTACAACACATCCGGAAATAACAAGGCCATCAGTTTAATGGGCTTCGGCAGCTTCTCAGGCAGCCATGGTGCATTAGAAGATGCCATTAACGATCTGGATAACAAAGCGGGCGGAGGTATCTGGATACTGGGCGATCCGGAATACCAAGTACTGGACTCGTTTTGGACCAACTGGCGCGACTAATACAGAAAATAAAAGCAAAAAACGAAAACAAAAAAAGGATTGTGTGGTGACACACAATCCTTTTTTATTTATCTGGAAGCGTGATTAAACAGACGCCTGCTGATTCCAGCACAAACATTCTTCTAACGTCACACCACTGCCACCAAAAATATCCAACGCACTGCCAATGGTTAAATCAACCTTGCCATTTGATAATTCGTGTACGCGTTTTAAATCTTCAAGCGAACGTGCGCCACCCGCGTAGGTCATAGGAATAGTAGAGTGCTGCCCTAACAAGCTCACCAAGTCTTCATCAATACCACCCTGTAGCCCTTCGACATCGGCGGCATGAATTAAAAATTCATCACAATGGTTTGCCAGCTCACGTAAATTTTCAGCATTCACCGCGGTGGACGTGACGGTTTGCCAACGGTCGGTAGCGATATTCCAGCCACCTTCGGTACGACGGCAGCTTAAATCCAGAATCAGGCGTTCTTTACCCGCTTCTTTTTTCAGCTGCTCTAAGCGCTGCCAACTGAACTGGCCGCTTTCAAACAAATACGAGGTGACAATCACATGGGAAGCACCTGCCTCTAAAAACTCAGCGGCATTGGTGTTATTCACCCCGCCACCAAACTGTAAACCTTGTGGCCAGGCAGCGAGCGCTTTTAACGCTTCGTCTTTATTGCCCGGGCCAAGGGCAATTACATGACCACCACGTAAATCATGTTGGCGATATAAATTCGCGTAATACGCGGCATCATGTTCGCTGACAAAGTTAGTGTCTGCACCGTCGTCGTTCAGGCTGCCACCAACAATTTGTTTCACCTTGCCCTGGTGAAGATCAATACAAGGACGAAATACAGTCATGGTTGTTTCACTTTTCTTAATATATTTTGTGGCGCAGTTAATTAGCCCGCGCGCATGTTTAATAAAGCAGCAATATCAAAACTGCCGTCGTCTTGGGCTTCGTATTTATGCCAATCTGGTTTTTTACGATCCACCGCAACCATGGTCATACGGTCGGCCAGTTCGTTACCTTCAGTTCCTGCGTGGGCTTTCACATGGGTTAGCGTCAGCTGCCCTTTAATTTCATTAAATAAGTCAAAGGCCTGCTGGATAATTTCCAGATTTTGAATTTCACCGTCTTTACGCTTCCAGCCACGTTTTTTCCAGCCCGGTGCCCAGTCACGAATACACTGAATTGAATACATAGAATCGCAATAAATTTGCGCACTTTTTCCCATCTCAATCACTTTTTTAGCCAAACACAACGATTGATATAAAGCGTTTAATTCAGCCGAATTATTGGTGCCATTTGGGTTAAACATGCCATACCATAATTGGATCAGCTGCTCGCCCTTGTAAATGGCAATGCCGGAGCCTGCCTTGCCTGGGTTCGGGTCACAACCGCCATCGCAAAAAAAGGTGAAGTCTGCGTTCAGGCTGACCCCTGCCGGTGTTTTGGCAGACGATGTTTTTTTGCCAGCACGTGCACCACTGCCAGCGGCTGGCTTAACCGTCGCTGGACGACCATAAGCCGCCAGCGCTTCCGCTTCATTAGTGAAAGATTTGTAGCGTGCGCCAGGAAAACCATCCACCTGCTTTTTAGCCGTTGGCCAGTCTGAATAAATACCGGGTTCATGGCCTGCCCAGATCACATAAAACTTCTTTGCCATTAAATCTACTTTGCTAGCGGTGGATTGGTCATTTTTGAGCAACAGATGTTAGCAGAAAAGCACCTTTACGGCTCTTAATAAAGGTTGTTAACCTTTCGTCCAATAACAACATAAAAGCATCACTTCGATGCTCAAGGTACAACCGGATGATTGAGTTAACTGTAAACGGCGTGAAACACACGCTGGATGTTGAAGCAGATACCCCTTTATTGTGGGTGGTGCGGGACTTTCTGAGCCTGAAAGGCACAAAGTTTGGCTGCGGTGCGGGCTTATGTGGTGCTTGCACCATGCACCTTAATGGCATTCCAATTCGTACCTGTATTACCCCGGTCTCTGCTGCGGCAGGTCAAAATATCACCACCATTGAAGGGGTTGGCTCACCGGAAAACCTGAGCACCGTACAACAAGCCTGGGTCGACAATAATGTACCTCAGTGCGGTTACTGCCAATCTGGCCAGATCATGTCTGCGACCGCTCTGTTGCGCGATAACCCCAACCCATCCGATCAGGATATCGATAATGCAATGAGTGGCAATATCTGCCGCTGCGGCACCTATCCACGCATCAAAAATGCCATTAAACAAGCCGCTGGCCAGCTATCCGCCGACCGCAACAGTGATCTATTTAAGGAGCTGACTCATGGCTGAGATGAACGTAAATCGTCGTACCTTTCTGAAAGCGTCGTCTGTTACTGGCGGTGGCCTGATGATGACCATGGCTCTGCCAGCATGCAGCACCCTGAAAAATGGCGGCCTCAATCAGAACAGTGGCACCGAGGGTTGGGATTCCAACGCCTGGTTACGCATCGATAGTGACAATACCATTCACTTTGTGCTTGATCGCACGGAGATGGGACAAAACACTTACACCGGCATGACATCGTTATTGGCGGAAGAGCTGGAAGTCGACCCTGAGTTAGTGAACATCCGCTTCGCCGGTGTTGATCCTCTTTACCGCAACAGCATTTATGGGGTGCAGGTTACCGGTGGCAGTACCAGTATCGCAGCTGGCTGGAAAATTATTCGTGAATGCGGCGCAGCAACACGTCTGATGTTGACTAAGGCCGCCGCCAATACCTGGGGGATAAAAACTGAGCAGTGTCGTGCTGAATCAGGCCATGTTATTAACACCCAGACGGGAGAAAAGATTCCCTATGGTCACCTGGCAGCCATTGCCGCCACCTATTCCATCCCATCCGATATTCCACTGAAAGATAAGTCTGAATTCAAAGTCATCGGCAAATACAACAAACGCCTGGATGCCGCACAAAAAGCGACTGGCACCGCTGATTTTGGTATCGATACTGAATTACCGGGTATGTTGTATGCCGTGGTAACCCGTGCCGGACGCTGGGACAGTGAAGTCAAAAGCTTTGACGCCAGTAAAACGAAAGCCATGCCGGGTGTGGTTGATGTGTTCGAAATTAACGCCCCAGCAGCTGTTGGTGTTGCCGTGGTTGCGAAAAGTTATTGGCAAGCGCGCAAAGCGCAGCAACAGCTCACGGTTGAGTGGCACAACAGCCAGCTTAACAACGTCAGTGACGAGAGCATTTTTGCTCAATATCAGGCTGATATGGCCGAAGACAGCGGTAAGAATGTTCGTGATGATGGCGATATTGAAAAGGCGCTGGAATCGGCAACAAACACCATTACGGCTGAATACAAAATGCCATTTCTGGCTCACGCCACTCTGGAGCCTCAAAACTGTACTGCTTGGGCGAAAGAAGATGGCATGGAAATATGGGCACCGACACAAGGCCCGGATATGGCCCAGGTAGCAGCAGCTAAAGCCAGCCGTTATTCCCTGAGTGACATTAAAATTAATGTGACCTTTATTGGTGGTGGTTTTGGCCGTCGAATTAATAACGACTATGTTGCGGAAGCGGCTGCTATTTCAGACAAGTTGCAAAAACCAGTGAAATTAATCTGGTCACGGGAAGAAGATACTAAGCGCGATTTCTACCGCCCTTCCAGTTATCACCAGCTCACCGCCACGCTGGACAACAGCGGTAATGTTAATGGCTGGCAGCATCAAATGGCTGGTTCTGGTGTGTTTGACTATTTTGTTTCTGAAGCGGCTCCGGCCCAGTATCCATTTGCACCTAAGTTTATGTTCGGCATGCTGGAAAGTGCGGGCAAACTCGGCGAAGGCATTATTGCACCAGCCGATGCGTCTATTTATGAAGGTGCTAATCACCTACCTTATGAGTTTGAACACTTATCGGTTGATTATAAAAAATCCGATTCCGGTATTTTAGTCGGCAACTGGCGTAGCGTGGGTTATTCACATAATGGTTTTATTACTGAAACCTTTATGGATCAGCTGGCAAATCAACAGCAACAAGACCCGGTTCAATTCCGCTTAGGTTTATTAAAAAATAATGCCCGCGCTTCTCAGGTATTAAAGACGGCGGCCGAGAAAGCCAGCTGGGGATCACCATTGCCTGGCTGTACTCAGGGTGTTTCGCTGCATAAATCGTTTGGTACCTGGGTGGCACAAATTGCCGATGTTGAGCTACAGGGCAATCGTCCACAGGTAAAACGCGTGGTGTGTGTGGTCGACTGTGGTCAGGTTGTTAACCCGGATACGGTTGAAGCACAGATGGAAGGTGGGATTATTTTTGGTTTAACCGCCGCATTATATGGAAAAATCACCATTGTGGATGGCGAACCGCAACAAAATAATTTCTACGATTATCAGTTGCTGCGCATGAATGAATCGCCGGATATTCAGGTTCATATTATTGACAGTAATGAGCAGCCAACCGGGGTGGGTGAACCAGGTGTTCCACCACTAGCGGCAGCCGTTGCCAATGCTGTGACGGCGAAAACCGGGCAGCGTTTTTACAGTTTGCCGCTAGAGTTAAACGCTTGAGGCTTGGTTAAAATCCTGAAGCTCTACAAAGAAGAATGTCGGGTATTTATAAATCGACCCTCCATAGCATGGATGCTATGGCGGAGCCTACAAGGATGTATTCACGGCGTGTCGATGTTAAATACCCGGCATTCTTCGATATAATTTATTTCTTATTATCCACAGCACCATCATCCCATTATGTATTTAATCTCGTGACACGCTACCAGTACGTCCCTGTATGCTCATCCCTGGCATCCATGCCAGCGAGGTCACTCTGATTAAATACACAACCGGATTCTGAAGCGTCAGAAAAAATATGAACGGCAGTAACTGGTATTTATTACAACAACTTCTGAACTGGTTGGAACAGGGCATTGATCCCTGGCTAGCCACGGTATTGGAAACCTATGGCTCGTCACCGCGCCCCGTAGGCTCCATGATGTTATATCACCCAACCAAAGGCATTGTTGGTTCTCTCTCCGGAGGCTGTATTGAACAGGAGCTGGTTGAGCAATTACCCCATGCCGAACCACTTTCGCCAAAAGCCATTAACCGCCCACAAGTCATTCGTTATGGTGGAAGTACGGAAGAGCAGCAACGCTTACAGCTGCCGTGCGGTGGCCATCTGGATGTTTTATTAGAAAAAATTACGGCCGATAAAGCCGATCACTTTTCACAGTTATTCCAGGCATTAAAGCTCCGCCATCACACCGGACGCGAGATTAACCTGCTTAGTGGTGAACTGGCGATTATCGATGATCAATCGCTTAAGAATGATATTCAGCGAGATGATCAGGTGGTCCGGCAGGCATTGCGGCCGCACGATAAATTATTGATGGTGGGTGCCGGAGAAGTTGCACGCTGTGTGGCAGAAATCGCAAAAAATCTCGAATTTGAAATCACGCTGTGTGATTTCCGTGATGAGTTTCTTCAGGGGTGGCATGTCGAGGGGGTCACTGTAGTCAAAGGCATGCCTGACGACCTTATTGCTGAATCATTCAATGACCCACACTGCGCCATTGTTGCCCTCGCCCACGACCCGAGAATTGATGATATGGCGATGTTGGAAGCGCTGAACTCTGAGGCCTTTTATGTCGGTGCCATGGGGTCGTTAAAAACCTCTGCCAAACGCCGTGAACGCTTACTCGAATTGGGAATAACACAAAGAGCACTGGCGCAGCTACACGCCCCGATAGGGCTCGATATTGGCAGTAAAACGCCCTATGAAATTGCCCTGTCGATTGTGACTCACATCATTCAGCAGCGCCCATGATGAGCATGACAAGCCCGATAGCTGTTCCGGGAATAATGGTAGTTTCCCCAATAGCTGTTTTTTCTGACCGTATGCTACGGTGTATTCTTTAAGGCTGAGCAGACTATCTATGGTAACAGGTGTCATTTTATTAGCGGCGGGCCGCAGTACACGCTTTGGCGGCGACAAGCGACTGGCACCATTACCCGGGCATCAGGACCCGGTTCTGTTTACCACCCTTAAACATATTCAAAACAGCGGACTGCCTTGCTTTGTTGTCCTGCATAAAGGCGATAAACAACTTACCAAGCGCCTTGATCAACAAGGAGTGGCCTGGGGAATTTGCCCGGATGCGTCACTGGGTATGGGGCATAGCCTGGCATTTGGCGTGCGCTCGACCCAACACTGGCAAGGTTGGCTAATAGCACTGGCGGATATGCCATGGATACAAGCAAACAGTTATCGAGCCATTGCCGCCGCATTAGATGGTCATAATATCGTACGCCCGGTATGTATCGATGCAGAATCTCAGCACCACTATGGCCACCCCGTTGCTTTTTCCCTGCCCTTTGCTTACCAGCTGATGCAATGCCACGGGGATACCGGAGCACGGCACCTGTTAAAACAATCCAACCTGGTTACTGAGTTAATAATTAATGACTCAGCAATATGCAAAGATATTGATAAACCTATTGATTTAGACAGACACTCTCAATAATTTAGCTACGGTACCGCTGAATAATTCAGCCCCCATGCTTAATAATCATTTCTGAACAAAAAGAAATCACTCTCAATCTCTATATCGTGCAATCCTTATTTTCAGACACAACCAACGAATTTTACATTAGTCGATTTAAGACAAATGGCTCGAATTGCCCTAAACCTATTTGCACGATAGGAGTAAATTTAAAGCCACAACAATAATGAAACCTGGACTCAACCATGCGCCTTTTTGGCTTAGTATTGCTTCTGCTCTCTTCATTATCTAATGCTGAAACAGAGTTTCAGGAGCTTGAGCTACTGTCTTATCGTTTATCGTCCTCTTTTGCGGCCTTCATTTTTTTTGAAGGGCAACAGGATTACCTCGACGCTGCCAAAGAAAATCTGGCCAATGGCAGCGAATTACTGAAGCAACTGGAAGGGCAACATCCAAATATTCACTCTCTCTGGCACCAGGCAGAAGACTTTATTGAAGAAAACACAGACCGGTCTTTTAATGGCCTGGATACGACACTGGAAGCTGGCTGGAGCTTGATGACACTGGAGCTTCAGGAAAAGATATCCGCTGTTAATCAGAATACATATTCATCTGACGCCATTCGCTTACAAGTAGAAATGGAACAAATTCTGGTGCATTACATGAAGTTTTCGAATTCCTCATTTGGAGGTTATGGCGTCAGCCTTTCTGGCCGGTCAATCGAAGAGCGGGTGGCTGATGTCAGTAATATGATTCAGGAATATTTCCCGGATAACAGACGATTGCAGGGCAAGTGGAAGTTTATCCGCCGAACGCTGTTAGCCTACAACGAACAAACATCACCTTATATTGTTTCAAAAACATTTGATGACATGCGAAAAATAATCCGGCGTTAAACCGGATTATCAATATCGACAAATTCCACATTCAGATTAAATTCTTCCGCCAGATATTCGCCCAATGCTTTCGCGCCATAACGTTCAGTCGCATGGTGCCCGGCACTGAAAAAATGTGTGCCGGTTTCACGGGCAAGATGTACTGCCGGTTCATTAATTTCTCCGGTCAGATAGGCATCCACTCCAGCATCAACCGCTGTTTGTAAATACCCTTGCGCCCCACCGGTACACCAGGCAATGGTTTCAATTCGGTCTTCATCTTCACCAATATGCAGCGGCTCGCGCTGTAAACACTCAGCAATCCAGGCACGAAATTCTTTACCACTCATTGGTCGTGGTAAGCGGCCAATATTACCGGGCTTAGACGGATCACTTTCATCAATCGGCCCGTCAACTTCCAAACCCAAGACATCCGCCAGCTGAATATTGTTGCCATAGATGGGATGGACGTCCAACGGCAGGTGGTAAGCGATCAGATTGATATCGTTGATCAGCAAAGCTTTCAGGCGTTCTTTTTTGATGCCAATCACTCGCTCATCTTCGCCTTTCCAGAAGTAACCATGATGTACCAGAATGGTATCCGCGCCACGTTTGATGGCTTCATCGATTAATGCCTGATTGGCCGTAACACCCGTTACGATATGATGAACCTTTTCGGCTCCCTGCACCTGTAAGCCGTTTGGGCAGTAGTCGCGGATGCGCGCGCTTTGCAATAATGTGTCGAGGTGCTTGATAAGCTGGCTACGATCCATAATCCTAGTACCATTCAATGTCTGTTCAGATGCAATTTTATGGCGTTTTAAGGAACCCGGGCAAATGCAATCCAATTTATCTCTGGTGTATCGCGTTTTATTGCCAATTTTGTTGGGCTTGTGTACTGCGTTAGCCATTCTGATCTGGGCACCTCAGTGGCTGCAACCTCATACCGCGACAGTGGCTGAACCCACTAATGCCACCATCCCGCCCATTAATCTTGGCGTTGCCAGTTATGCAGCAGCGGTTGATGCGGCGGCCCCGGCTGTTGTGAATATCTATACCCGAAAGAGCGTCAAACGCAAAAGCCATCCGATTTTTGATGATCCACAATTCCAGCAATTTTTGCAGAAAACACCACAACAAAATGAACGGATGCAATCCAGCCTCGGCTCTGGTGTGATCATGTCATCTCAGGGCTATGTTCTGACAAACCACCATGTCATTCGTAGTGCTGATGAAATTGTGGTCGCTCTGCGTGATGGCCGGGAAGCGAATGCGTTATTGATCGGCACCGACCCGGAAGCAGACCTGGCATTATTGAAAATTGAACTGCCTGCACTGCCCGCCATTACAATTGCTTCTCAACGCAGTCAGAGTATTGGTGACGTTGTACTCGCCATCGGTAACCCGTTTGGTGTGGGTCAAACCGTGACGATGGGTATTGTGTCTGCTATTGGCCGTAATCGCTTAGGCCTGAATACGTTTGAGAACTATATTCAGACTGATGCCGCGATTAATCCCGGCAACTCTGGTGGTGCATTAATTAATGCTTATGGTGAGCTGGTCGGGATTAATACCGCTATTTATTCACAATCTGGCGGTAGTGAGGGTATTGGGTTTGCCATTCCGGCCGAGATCGCCACCAATATTCTTAATGATCTGGCGACTCACGGTGCAACCATTCGCGGTTGGTTAGGCATCGAAGTTCAGGAAGCCAACCCGGATTTATTAAAACGCCTGGCACTGCCACAAGAGCTGAACGGTTTAATTGTCACAGGCATCTACCCTGGTGGTCCGGCAGCACAGGCTGGCTTAGCGATTGGTGATATTCTCACCATGATTAATCATCAGGACTCTGCAAATGCCAAAGCCGCGATGAATCAGATTGCCTCATTACGCCCCGGTGATAGTATTGATATTGAACTATTGCGCGGTGGAAAAACCGTCACCACGCGTGCGATTGCAGGGCAGCGCCAGTCTCAAAACCGTCAGCCATAAAAACGATAATAAGACGAAAGTAAAACCGATAACAAAACACTAACCGCTTTAAGCTTGATGCAAAAGGACTTGAATATGAACATAAAAAAAATATCGACGTTATTGATTACCGTAGGCCTAACGTCTGCCTGTAGCGATATACCCGACCTTCCCTTAGGCCAGGAGCTAAAACCGGACGGTGAGGACATTACCACCAAAAACATCAGCACTCTGCTGATTGATCACCTCAGTGAGTTTTATAAAGACGAAGCTGTATTGCGTGACACACATCCAAAAGATAATGGCTGCATTCGTGGTACTTTTGAAATCAACCAGGATATTAATATTGCGCATCAGCAAGGTATTTTTCAGCCCGGTGCGCAATATCCGGTGTGGATGCGATTCTCCAATTCGGTTGAAGAAATTACCAGTGATCATGACAAAGATTTCCGTGGTTTAGCAATGAAGCTGACCCAGGTAAATGTTGGTCAGCGATTACCTAAGCCGGGTGATGAACAACAGACACAGGATTTTTTATTCCTCGGTCACGATGCCTTTTTTGCAGCCAACCCGCAGGAATTCTTCGACTTCTTTGACGCTAACTTTAATGGCTCACGACTGGCCTTCTTAGCGACTCATCCTCGCGGAGCCTGGAATATTCTGACCGGCTCTAAAGTTTATAAAAACCCTCTCAGCGTAAAATGGAACAGCGTTGTTCCGTTTGCACTTGGCCTGCCAGACGTTCAGCAGGATGGCACTAAGGTGTATCCACAAGTCGTCCGTTATGCCCTGCAAACCTGTCAGGATAATCCGGGAGAGATTACTCCATCGGAAGACTACTTAGCGGAGAATCTGGCGGAACAGTTAAAAGACGGCACTGGCTGCCTGGATTTTTATTTCCAGTTCCAGAAAGATCCCAAGAAGAATCCGGTAGAGAATGCGTTATTTGGCTGGGATGAGGAACAAACACCCTTCGTAAAAGTGGCCCGTATTAATATTCCAACCCAGACCTTTACTTCTGAAGCACAGAAAACCTTCTGCGAAAATATTTCCTTCAACCCGTGGCATGGTATCGAGGAGCATCGCCCGCTGGGCGGTATCAACCGCGCGCGCCAGGTGGTGATGAAAGATATTTCCGATTTTCGCTTAAAGATGAATGGTGTTGAACGCTTTGAACCAACGGGTGAGGAAGTATTCTGAAAAACTAAGTCCTAAAACCTAGCTAAAACCTAATTAAGCCCCAAAATCCTAGTCAGATTTTGGGGCTTAATTAGTGTGGCATGATTCTTTTGTGACTAGCCTTTCAAAGCTCCAATCAACGCCTGATTCTCTTCCGCTTTACCCACGGTAAAACGCAAGCAGTTTTCTAACAGCGGATGACCACCATCCAGGCATTTAATCAGAATCTTCTTCTCTTTTAATTCAGAAAAGATACTTTTCGCCTGCTGACCTTGTGGACAACGCGCCAGAATAAAGTTGGCTTCTGATGGATAGGTTTCAAAGCCCAGCTGCTCTAACTCAGTATTTAACCAGCTACGCTGCTGAACCAGCTGATTACACTGATCCAACAGTACATCGTAATGCTTCAGAGCAAATGCCGCAGAAGCCTGCGTCAGAACATTAATATTGTATGGCATACGGATTTTATTAATCTCGTTCAGCCATTCCGGGCGACCAAATAACATACCTAAACGCAGGCCTGCCAAGCCAACTTTCGATAACGTACGCATCACCAGTACGTTGTCGTATTGATCCAACCAGTCAAGGTGATTACGACTGGAGAATGGTAAATACGCTTCATCAAGAACCACCAGCCCATTACTGGCTTTAACGATGGCATGTAAATCATCCTCGGCCCATAAATTACCCGTTGGGTTATTCGGCTGAGCGAGGAAAATTAATTCAGGCTGCTGAATGTTAATCGCATCCAGCATGGCGGGCATATCCAATGAGAAATCATCGTTGAGTGGTACGCCGACATAATCGATACCAATAAAGGTAGCGATCATTTTATACATCACAAACCCGGGCTCTGGTGCCAGAATTTTTGCGCCAGGCTTAGCAACCGCCATGGCTAACAGCTGAATAATTTCATCCGAGCCATTACCCAGTAAAATATCGTACTGAGCTGGCACCTGCATCTTCTGACGTAAGCCTTCGGTCACTTGTGGCGCAGTTGGATGTGGATAACGATTGAGCTGGCAATCTGCCAGAAGAGCTTGCCATTCCTGTACCATTTCGGCGGGCCAGGTAAATGGGTTTTCCATCGCATCCAGTTTAATCATGCCGCTGGCGTCGCCCACCGGATACGCCTGTAAGGCACGAATTTCCGGGCGAATAAGTTGTTCTACCTGATCAGTGATGGAAGCCATAGTGTTCTCGATGATATTTAACTATCGGTATTTATTTGTGAAAAAGGTAAGGGAGTATTTGAAGATCAACCTTCTATGGCATGGATGCCATAGTAGAGCCTACAGGGATGTATTCACGGCGTGTTGATATTAAATACTCCCTTATCTTTTGCCGCGATCCAAAGCGCACTTAAAAATAAAAGAAGTAACACTTTTAGCCGCCGCGCCGAAGGGCCATCCATGGCCCTGCCGCCCAATCTTTAAAAAGAGTTAGGCGCAACATCCTGTTGCTGCTTTTAAAAGCATTACCTCTCTTATTTTTTAATACAGTGCTAATTTTTAATTCGCACTATTTTTTAATGCGATACTACTTTTTAATTCGATACTCGGCCGAACGCGCGTGCGCCTCTAAGTGCTCACCACGAGCCAGCACAGAAGCCACTTTACCCAGCTCAGACGCACCATCCGGCGAACACATAATTAATGAGGAACGTTTCTGGAAATCGTACACCCCTAACGGCGAAGAAAAACGCGCCGTACCAGAGGTCGGTAAGACGTGGTTTGGCCCGGCGCAATAATCACCCAGAGATTCCGACGTATGACGACCCATAAAAATCGCACCAGCATGGCGAATTTGCGGCAATAAAGCTTGTGGATCTTCCACCGATAATTCTAAATGCTCCGGAGCAATACGATTGGTCACTTCTAACGCTTCATCCATATCAGCAACGTGCACCAGCGCCGCACGGCCAGACAGCGAAGCACGAATAATTTCTTCACGCTGCATATCTGGCAGTAATTTATCAATACTGGCTTTCACCTGATCCAGGAAATCAGCATCCGGAGAAATCAGAATGGATTGCGCATCTTCATCGTGTTCCGCTTGAGAGAATAAATCCATGGCAATCCAGTCTGGATCGGTCTTGCCATCACACACCACCAGAATTTCCGATGGTCCAGCAATCATATCAATGCCTACCGCACCAAATACCTGACGCTTAGCCGTCGCCACAAAAATATTACCCGGGCCAACAATCTTATCGACTTTAGGCACGGTTTGAGTGCCATACGCCAGTGCCGCAACCGCTTGTGCACCACCCACGGTAAATACCCGGGTAACGCCAGCAACCGCTGCCGCTGCCAGTACCAGCTGGTTTACTTCACCACCCGGCGTTGGTACCACCATGATGATTTCCTGCACACCGGCCACATGCGCCGGTAATGCATTCATTAATACTGATGACGGATACGCTGCTTTACCGCCCGGGACATAAATACCAACACGATCCATCGGTGTAACCTTCTGGCCCAGCATTGTGCCGTCAGACTCGGTGTACTGCCAGGAATCCTGCTTTTGTTTTTCGTGGTAGATGCGCACACGCTCAGCCGCTTTTAACAGCGCCGTACGCTGCTCATCCGGCAAAGTATCCAGCGCCTGTTGCAGCTGTTCCTGAGTCAGTTCTAACTCCGCAATTGAGGTGGCATGCAGGTGGTCAAACCGATTGGAATATTCAACTACTGCATCATCACCACGCGCTTTTACGTCGGCGAGAATGTCGGTGACAATTTGCTGAACCTGATGATCAGACACAGCTTCCCAGGCTAACAGTGCATCCATTTGCTCGGCAAAATCGCTTTGAGCCGAGCTTAAACGACGAATATCAATGCTCATCAGTACCTACCTAAGAAAACAGCTCCCGCTCTATCGATTAAAATCCGCGGGAGCGAAATAACAGAAATTATTGGACGTTACGTTGGCGCTCAACGGCGGCCGCCATCTGATCAATGATGGGTTGAATCTGGGCGTGTTTAACCTTCATCGCCGCACGACCGGCCACCAGACGAGAACTGATTGGCGCAATTAAATCACGCGCTTCCAGGCCGTTGGCTTTCAGTGTGTTGCCGGTATCGACGATATCCACAATCATATCGGCCAGATTCATAATTGGCGCGAGTTCCATACCACCATACAGTTTGATGATATCGACCTGACGGCCCTGCTCTGCGAAATAACGCTTCGCCACATTCACAAACTTGGTTGCGACTTTTAAGCGACCTTGTGGCATTTCAGCGTCTTTGATTGCAGCCGTCATTAATCGACAAGTCGCAATATTCAGATCCAGCGGCTCACACAGGTTGTCACTGCCGTATTCCATTAATACGTCTTTACCGGCAATACCCAGATCAGCAGCGCCATATTCAACGTAGGTCGGCACATCCACCGCACGCTGTACAATCAATTTAATATGATCGTGATTGGTATCAAAAATCAGCTTACGACTCTTTTTAATGTCCTCAACCGGATGAATGCCTGCCTCCGCTAACAGCGGCAGGGTGTCATCTAAAATACGGCCTTTTGAAAGGGCAATGGTTAACGGTTGAGTCATTGTGTTTACTCTTAACTAATTTTTTCGACTTAATCTTTAACGGGTTTCCGGATTTAACCCGATTTCACACTTAACTGGAGCCCAGACTTTATTTTGAGCCGCCAGGTACACGACGAATATTGGCGCCCAATTGCTGGAATTTTTCTTCAATGCATTCATAACCGCGATCAATATGATAAATACGGTTCACATCGGTCGCACCTTCAGCAACCAGAGCAGCAATCACCAGTGAGGCCGAAGCACGTAAATCGGTTGCCATCACTGGCGCTGACGATAAGCCTTCTTTACCGGTGATAATGGCGGTATTACCTTCGACGTGAATATCAGCACCCATGCGCATTAATTCATTAACGTGCATAAAGCGGTTCTCGAAGATGGTTTCGATCACGGTGCCCGTGCCTTCAGCAATGGCATTTAATACCACAAACTGGGCCTGCATATCGGTTGGGAATGCCGGGTGCGGAGCGGTTTTAACGTTCACCGCTTTTGGACGACGGCCTTCCATGTCCAGCTCAATCCAGTCCTCACCAGTGGTGATTTTGGCACCGGCTTCTTCCAGCTTGTGTAACACGGCTTCCATCAACAGCGGATCGGTGTCTTTGCACTTAACACGGCCACCAGTGACCGCAGCGGCAACCAGATAGGTTCCGGTTTCAATTCGATCTGGCAGGACATCAAAGTGACAGCCCTGCAACGCCTCAACCCCTTCGATCACCAGCGTATCCGTGCCAATGCCATCGATTTTAGCGCCCATAGCCACCAGGCAGTTGGCGAGATCCACAACTTCTGGTTCACGAGCAGCATTTTCGATGGTGGTTTTACCCTCAGCCAGTACCGCTGCCATCAACACGTTTTCCGTGCCCGTCACGGTGACCATATCGAAGAAAATGTGCGCGCCTTTTAAACGACCACCCGGTGCTTTTGCTTTGATATAACCATCCAGCACTTCAACTTCGGCACCTAAGGCCTCCATACCACGAATGTGCAAGTCCACCGGACGTGAGCCAATGGCACAGCCACCCGGCAGAGACACTTCCGCTTCGCCGTGTTTTGCCAACAAAGGACCTAATACCAGAATGGAGGCACGCATGGTGCGCACTAAATCGTAAGGAGCGACACAGCTGTTCATTTCCGAAATATCAGTTTCCACCGACATATCTTCATTGATGGCGACCTGAACGCCCATACAACCAAGCAATTCGAGCATGGTGGTAATATCATGCAGGTGCGGCAAATTGCCAACGTGCATCACACCATCCGCCAGCAAGGTTGCAGCAATGATTGGCAGAGCCGAGTTTTTTGCACCGGAAATACGGACTTCACCATCAAGGCGGTTGCCGCCTTTAATCTGTAAGCTGTCCATGAATTAAGCTCCGGCTTTTTCAGCAGGAGTCAGTGCGCGAATGGTCACGGCATGAACGCGGCCATCGGCAATATAAGGATTCAGAATTTTATACACAAACTGTTGGCGCTTAACGGCATTGAGGCCATCAAAAACCTCACCAACGCCTTCTACTTCGTATTTGTAACCATCACCATCCACAAACCAGTTTACTTCTGGAGCTTCGGATTGCAGAACTTGCAGGATTTCCGCCGGAGTCATAGGTGCTTCACTACTCAGTTTGACAAAAGCGCCATGATAGCGGATTTGCACCAGAAAAGCAGGCCTGTCCGGCCTGCTCTGTTTCACACTATTTGATCGACGATGGTTGTTGCAGGTTAAGCCAACAGCGGCTCAAATAACGGCTCAAGATCACTGATCTCAAGAATGGGCCTCATATGAGGTGGCAGATTTTCAATTCTGAGTTCGATATTGTTCTGTTGCGCAGTTCGCAACCACTCTAAGATCAGAGCCACACCGGCACTGGAAACCCGTTCAACACCTGACATATCCAGCGTCCAACGGGTGTCGGCCTGAGTAATTTGTTGTTTACCCGCATCAACCACCGCAACGACGGTGGTATTGAGTAAATCACCCAACAGCTGAGCGCGATTCGCATCGGTGTTTCGTAATTCCGCAGCGGCCATACTGATCAGCCTTCTTCTGCTTTATTAAACAGGAAGCGACCAATCAGCTCTTCCAGCACAATGGCCGACTGAGTATCTTCAATCCAATCACCGTCGGTCAGATATTCATCTTCCGCTCCCACAGTCAGGCCAATGTATTTTTCGCCCAACAAGCCTGCAGTTAAAATGGCAGCCGATGTATCCAGCGTCAACGTATCCATAGAGTTATAAATCTCCATTTCCACCACCGCCGAATACCATTCGGTATCCAGGTACACATTGGTCACCCGGCCAATGGTCACGCCCGACATCGACACTTTGGCGCGCTCGGTTAAACCAGCCAGGTTTTCAAACCGGGCCTTAACGGTATAAGTATCGCCATTGCTTTGTGCCGACAAACCACTGACCCGGAATGCCATCAGAATCATGGCGATGATTCCCATCACCATAAAGGTTCCCACCGTAAGCTCCATAAAACGCATACGCATGATTAAATGCCTCCCAACATAACGGCGGTTAATACAAAATCGAGTCCCAGTACCGCCAGCGACGACACTACAACAGTCTGAGTGGTTGCTTTACCAATGCCTTCTGAGGTTGGCACTGAATCATAACCCTGAAATACCGCAATCCAGGTCACCACCAAGCCAAATGCAACGGACTTAATAACACCCTTGATCACATCTTCATAAAAATCGACAGACGCCTGCATATTGCCCCAATAAGCACCTTCATCAATACCCAGCATATCGACCGCAACAAACGCGCCGCCCCAGATACCAACGATACTAAACAACAAGGCCAAAATTGGCATCGAAATCAAACCAGCCCATAAACGGGGCGTGATCACCCGTTTAAGCGGATCAACACCCATCATTTCCATCGCTGACAACTGCTCGGTGGCTTTCATCAAACCAATTTCAGCGGTCAACGCCGAGCCAGCACGTCCGGCAAATAACAGCGCCGTCATGACCGGACCTAACTCGCGTAATAACGTCAGCGAAACCATGGTGCCTAATGCGGCTTCTGAACCAAAATCCGATAGAATGGTGTAGCCCTGTAAGCCCAGCACCATGCCAACAAAGAATCCGGCTACCAGAATAATGGATAACGAGCGCACACCAACCGAGTGAATCTGGGTGATCAGCTCAGAGAAGCCAGCACTGCCCGGGCCACCCCAGGTAATAGAGTTCCACAGTAATAATGTTGCGCGCCCAAGGGAACGAATGGATTCCACACCATAACGACCCAACGCTAAATAACGATCCAACACACTCATGATCAGCGTCCTTTACCTATCGAGGCCATCAGCTCTTGCTGGTAATCCGGTGCAGGATAATGAAACGGCACCGGACCATCCGGATCGCCCCGCAGGAATTGTTTCACTTCATCATTCCCTTCATTTAATAATTCATCCGGTGTACCAAAACCAATCACCTTTCCGCCGGACACCACACACAAATAATCAGCGATATTGCAGGATTCTTCGATATCGTGAGACACCAGCAAGCTGGTCAGTCCAAGCGCCTTATTCAAACCGCGAATCAATTTCACGATCATGCCCATGGAGATCGGATCCAGGCCGGTAAAAGGCTCATCGTACATGATAATTTCCGGGTCCATGGCAATCGCACGGGCTAACGCTACCCGACGAGCCATGCCTCCGGACAATTCCGCCGGGTTTAATTGATGTGCGCCACGCAGACCAACCGCTTCGAGTTTCATTAACACCAAATCACGAATCATGGATTCTGGTAAATCGGTATGTACCCGCAACGGAAAGGCAACGTTATCGAACACACTCAGATCGGTAAACAAAGCGCCGGTCTGAAACAACATGCTCATGTTTTTACGGCGAAAATCGAACAGCGCTTTACGTGATAACTCAGGAATCGAGTGACCATCCACCACCACACGGCCTTCATCCGGCAGCAACTGCCCACCAATCAGGCGCAACAAGGTAGTTTTGCCCGTGCCACTGGGACCCATGATCGCGGTGACTTTGCCGCGTGGGAAATCAACATCCATTTTATCGTAGATCAGCCGCTCTCCCCGGCTGAAACTCATGCCACGAATGGAAACGTAGGGTTCGCTCATGGACATGAAAAGTCCTTAATTATTCAACAGATTAATCCAGCATAGCGGATGATTGTGCCCACATCCGCCTGAATAGAAACTGAACCATAACGTGACAAATGTCATTCGTCACGGCCTGTATAAAAAACGCATTGTTGCGATTGCGCAGCAAATCCCCTCGGGTACAATGCCTCGCTAGTATTTTTATTGCCCTTTAGTTTGGCATTCACTCTCTGGAATTCTGATTTTATGCTGCTGCCTTACGCCACCATTCTGATTGGCCTGATCATACTGGTCTGGAGTGCTGATCGCTTTGTCATTGGTGCAGCAGCCACTGCCCGCAAATTAGGCATGTCGCCCCTGCTGGTTGGTTTGACCATTGTTTCAATCGGCACCTCAGCTCCGGAAATGTTTGTCTCGACCATGGCCTCACTCGACGGCGCGGGTAATCTCGCGATTGGTAATGCACTGGGTTCTAACATTACCAACATTGCTTTGGTGCTGGGCGTAACGGCGTTAGTCAGCCCAATCCCGTTACAGAAAAAATTACTGAAAAAAGAAATACCACTGCTGGTGCTGATCTCCATTATTGGTGGCCTGGTTCTGGCAGATCTGGAACTCAACTGGATTGATGCGGCGATCCTGATTGCTGCGCTGGTCTTCGCTTTATATCTGATGTTTCAGGACTCAGCTGAGTCAGGCGAACCCATTGTTGATGAAGAAGAAGCTGAAGCGATTGAAAACACCGATTTGAAATCAGCTGTTTTCTGGCTGGTGGTTGGCTTAGCCGCCTTGATGCTCAGTTCAAAAATGCTGGTTTGGGGCGCTACCGAAGTGGCCCGCGCGTTTGGTGTCAGCGATCTGGTGATTGGTTTAACCATCGTAGCCATCGGCACCAGTCTGCCAGAACTGGCTGCGTCGGTTGCCAGCGCATTAAAAGGCCATCACGACATTGCCATTGGCAATGTGATTGGCTCAAACATGTTTAACCTGTTAGCCGTGATGCCAATTCCCGGACTGATAGCAACCACCGCCGTTGAGCCATTAGCACTGTATCGTGATTACAGCGTAATGATGGCGTTAACCTTTGCGCTATTGATTCTGTTTTTAATCAGTTATCGTAAAGGCACTCTGGGCCGTTCTTCCGGCGTTTTATTAAGCGCCAGCTATGTCGGTTACCTTGTTACTTTATTTCTTATGACAACCCACTAATGATGAATAACGAATTCGATTTTATCCAATCTGGTCAGCGCACCATTGAACTTGAACAACAAGCCGTTATTGACCTGAAACCCCGTATTGACGACGCATTTGTTACTGCTTGTCAGTTAATCCTGAACTGTCAAGGACGCGTCGTCGTAACTGGCATGGGAAAATCCGGCCATATCGGTAATAAAATTGCTGCCACTTTAGCCAGCACGGGTACTCCTGCATTTTTTGTTCACCCGGGTGAAGCCAGCCATGGCGACATGGGCATGATCCAGTCAAGTGATGTGGTGATTGCATTATCCAACTCCGGTGAAAGTGGTGAAGTTACTAGCCTGCTGCCATTGTTTAAGCGCCTGGGCAGTAAACTGATCAGCATGACTGGCAACCCGGATTCGTCCCTGGCTCGTGCAGCGGACGCTCATTTGAATACCGGAGTGGAACAAGAAGCCTGCCCGCTGGATCTGGCACCAACGTCATCCACCACCACCGCATTAGTGATGGGGGATGCACTGGCCATTGCCTTATTAGAAGCACGCGGCTTCACTGCCGAAGATTTTGCCTTCTCCCACCCCGGTGGCAGTCTGGGTCGTCGCTTGTTGTTAAAAGTTGAAGACATCATGCATGCTGGCGAACAAATCCCGACCGTCACGCCGGACACATCCATGTCGGAAGCTTTACTGGTCGTTACCTCCAAAGGCTTGGGCATGACGACTATTCAGGAAAAAGGTCAGCTGAACGGTATCTTCACCGATGGCGACTTACGCCGTGCTGTTGATCAGGGTGTGGATATCCACAGCGCTAAAATTTCTGACGTGATGACGGCTAACTGTAAAACCACGGAGCCTGGCTTATTGGCTGCCGAAGCACTGAAACAAATGCAGGATGGATCGATTAATGCACTGGTTGTGATGCAAGACGATACCGTGGCGGGTGTGGTGACCATGCACGATATGCTGCGTGCCGGTGTCATCTGACACCGACCAAATAGGACTATCGCGATGCGTAAACGTTATCTGCTGCTGGTACTGACAATCCTGCTGGGATTCGCCCTGCTGGCAGTGGACAACTACACCCAGGAAACCAGTGCACCGCTGTCAGAGAGTCAGACCGCGGAGCCGGATTATTACGGCGAAGTTTTGTTCAGTCGTCGCTTTAATGAAGTTGGTAGTCTGGAGCAAAACTTTTCTGCTCAGCGCTCCACTCACTTTCCTAACACCCAGAATACAATATTTGATGGTCCGGTCATTCAGACTCAGGATGAAGATGGCAGCTACTGGCAAGTAGAAGCACAACAAGCCACCATGAATGATCAGGATGAATTGCTGCGTCTACGCCGAAACGTCGAAATCCGACCGTTAAAAACCAGCCGTCAGGCACGCAACAATGTTGTCATTAACACCGAATCTTTAGACTACTTTACTCACCAGCAAGTAGCACAAACACAAGATCCGGTTACTATTCAGAATTCACAAACAGAAATTACTGCAACCGGCATGCGTCTGGACTTAACAACCCAGCGAATGGAACTGCACTCAGAGGTCAGCACTCATCATGTTCCCGAATAAGTGGTTACTAACAACCCTACTGATTATTGTCGGATCACTACCACTCAGCAGCCATGCATTACCGGAAGATGCACAACAGGAAATGGTGATTCTATCCGACAGTGCCGAGCTGGATCGTAAAGCCGGCGTCGTGATCTATAAAGGCAACGTCGTACTGACACAAGGCACGTTAAAGATTGAATCGGATCGTTTGATGATTCTGCGTAACGGTGACGTGGTTGAGCAGGCCGTTGCCGAAGGAAATCCAGCACGCTATCAGCAGCAGATTCAGGCAGAGCAACAGCTCACCACTGCTTCCGGGCAACGTATTGATTATTTTTCGACCCGTAAAGAAGTTCAGATCCAGGGTGACGCCCAACTGCATCAGGAAGGCAACCAATTCAGCGGTGACAAAATCACCTACGACATCACCAATGAACGCGTTTTAGCGTCCTCGTCTGAACCTGAGGACGTTGTAGACCCTCAGACCGGTGAAGCGGAAAAACCACAACGAATTAAAGTCGTGATTCAGCCAGAAAAAAAATCAGCTGAGCCCACACCCGCGGATGCAGCAGAACAACCATGAAAAAAACCTTAAAAGCTGAACACCTGGCCAAAAGCTACAATGGCCGCGAAGTGGTTAAAGACGTATCCATGTCGGTACAAAGTGGTCAGATTGTTGGCTTATTGGGCCCGAATGGCGCCGGTAAAACCACCTGCTTCTACATGATCGTTAATCTGGTTCAGGCCGATAAAGGCCGCATCAAAATTGATGATCAGGACATCAGCCACCTGCCCATGCATGGCCGCGCACAACAAGGCATTGGTTATTTACCACAGGAAGCCTCGATTTTCCGTAAGTTATCAGTCGCCGATAACATCATGGCAATTCTGGAAACCCGCAAAGACCTGAATCGACAACAACGATTGGAACGTCTCGAAGGCCTGCTGGATGAATTCCATATTCAACACATCCGCAGCAGCTTAGGTATGGCGCTATCCGGGGGCGAACGTCGCCGGGTAGAAATTGCCCGGGCCTTAGCCGCGGAACCGTCCTTTATTCTGCTGGACGAGCCTTTTGCAGGGGTGGATCCAATTTCGGTATCCGACATCATGGATATTATTCGCCAACTCAAAGACCGCGGCATCGGCGTGTTAATTACGGACCATAACGTCCGTGAAACGCTGGCCATTTGTGAAAAAGCCTACATCGTGGGTGGTGGTCATATTATTGCGGAAGGCAGCGCCGACGAGGTGCTGGCGAATGAACAAGTCCGTAAAGTGTATCTGGGAGACGACTTCCGCCTGTGATTCGCCTTGCGACGACATAAGCCAAATACGTTAAAAAAGCAAAGCAATTTTTATGACATCTCAGGGCAAACAGGGATTCCAAGTCTCGCCTCATTGCCTATAATGCTGAGTATTGGTTGGCTCATTTTTTAGTATTCGGGCCAGATGATTGCTCCGCACCTCAGGTGAATATCAACAGTTTATGAAAGCATCTCTCCAGTTAAAGATGGGTCAGCAGCTGACCATGACCCCACAGTTACAACAGGCCATTCGCTTGCTGCAACTCTCAACACTGGATCTGCAGCAGGAAATTCAGGAAGCGCTGGATTCCAACCCCATGCTGGAAAGTGAAGAGCATGGCGCTGAAGACTTTGCCCCATCCGCAAACGAAAGCTCTGATGGTACCAACAACGATCAGAGCAGCGATTCCCACGACGACAAAGAATACACCGCCACTGCGGCTGATCAGGATAACGCGGCACCCGAGCACACATTAGACGAATCTCATTCTCCGGATAATCAGGAAGTGGGCGATCACCTCTCTAATGAGCAACTTCCTGATGAACTGCCGGTCGATAGTAACTGGGATGACACTTACCAGCCTACTGCAGGCGTTGCTTCAGGGTCTGGTCCGATTGATGACGATCTTGATTATGACTCCCGCCATGCGACGACCGATGACTTACAGGATCACCTGTTGTGGCAGCTGAACCTGACGCCAATGTCGGATACCGATCGCGAGATGGCGTTGATGTTTATTGACGGTGTCGACAGTGATGGTTATCTGCACACCAGCATTGAAGATATTCTGGAAAGCATGGATCCAGAACTGGAAGTCGAAGAAGATGAAGTGAAAGTGGTGTTACGCCGCTTACAGCAATTTGACCCGGCCGGAGTATTTTGCCGTGACTTACGGGAATGCCTGCTGCTGCAATTGGCTCAGCTGCCCACTGACACACCTTGGCTAAAAGAAGCCCAGATGGTGATTGGTGATTACATTGATATGTTGGGCAGTAAAGACTACCCAACCCTGATGCGTAAAACCAAACTCAAAGAAGAGAGCCTGAAAGCGGTTCTGCGCCTGGTAAAAGAACTCAACCCGAAACCGGGAGCCGGTATTTCTCCGGATCAGGCGGAATACGTAGTTCCAGACGTTATCGTTCGCAACATTCGCGATGAATGGCGGGTAGAACTCAACCCGGATATTGCGCCGAAACTGCGCGTCAATGAAGGCTATGCCTCCTTGGTTAAACGTTCAGATAACAGTGCTGACAATACCTTTATCAAGGATCACCTGCAGGAAGCCCGCTGGTTTATTAAAAGCCTGCAGAGTCGTAACGATACCTTGCTGAAAGTTGCTACAAAAATTGTTGAATACCAGATTGAGTTCTTCGAAGAAGGCGAAGAAAAAATGAAACCTCTGGTGTTACATGACATTGCCGAAGCCGTTGGCATGCATGAATCCACCATTTCCCGGGTGACCACACAAAAGTACATGCACACACCGCGTGGTATTTTTGAGCTGAAATATTTCTTCTCCAGCCATGTCAGCACCGACTCCGGTGGTGAGTGTTCTTCGACAGCCATTCGTGCCATGATCAAAAAACTGATCGCCGAAGAAAACCAACGCAAACCATTAAGCGACAATAAAATTGCCGCCATATTGGGCGAAAAGGGTATTAAGGTAGCTCGCCGTACTGTGGCTAAATACCGCGAAGCGATGCAAATACCGCCGTCAAATGAACGCAAGCAGCTGATTTAAGTCAGCGCAATCTAACCTCAGACAAAACAAGAAGGAGTCTGACTATGCAGATTAATGTAAGTGGCCATCATGTTGAGATCACTGAAGCCATGCAGGGCCATGTTGAGGAAAAGATGGGCAAAATCACCCGTCATTTTGACAACATTACCACCGCTCAGGTCACTCTGACAGTAGAAAAAGACGAACGCCACCACGCTGAAGCCACCATTCACGTCAGTGGTGCGGATCTGAATGCCAGTGCCGACAGCGATGATATGTATGCCGCCATCGACGCCATGATTGATAAACTGGATCGTCAGGTTCTGAAACACAAAGAAAAACTGGTTGCACGTAAGCACGGTCACTGATTCAGGTTTTATCATGAGCACCGCCATCACCGATATCTTAAGCGCCGAGCAGAGTGAAATTGATGTTCCGGTTTCCAGCAAAAAAAAGCTGCTGGAATACCTGGGAGAAAAAATCTCATCACAGCTGGCTGGCAGTACCGCCGACGATATTTTTGAGCGTTTGTTAGGACGCGAGCGTCTTGGCAGTACCGGAATCGGTGAAGGCATTGCAATCCCGCACTGCCGTTTAAAAGAATGCACCCAGGCCTTTGGCGTGCTGTTACGGCTGCAACAACCGATCGACTATGACGCAATTGATCGTCAACCGGTCGACCTGGTGTTTGCCTTGCTGGTGCCCGAAGAAGCGACTGATGAGCACCTGCAAATATTATCGATGTTAGCCCGCAATTTCAGTGAGCCGGCCTTCCGCGAAGCGTTGAGGAATGCCCCGGATACTTGTCAGTTTTATAAACGCGCTTTAAGCGCCCAATAAAATTTCCGGACAAATTGTGAGCACACGTCACAAATAGTCACAAAACCCTGCTATAACTGAACTATTCGGTACTGAACTATTTGGTTATGTGCCGATCTGAATTGTCTCCTCATTTCAAGGAACGTTTTATGCGTCTTGTGGTAATCAGTGGCCGGTCTGGCTCAGGTAAATCCAGTGCATTACATGTACTGGAAGATTGCGGTTTTTATTGCATTGACAACCTGCCTATTGGCTTGCTTGACGACCTGGTACTGGAAACGCACAACGAAGAGCGATTAAAAAAAGTGGCCGTCAGTGTTGATGCCCGCAACCTGGCACACACCTTCGAGCAGATTCAGAACACCCTGCACAACCTGCCTCACCACGAATACAAACTGGAAGTCATTTATCTGGATGCCGGTGATGATGTGTTATTACAACGCTTCAGTGCTACCCGTCGCAAACACCCACTGACTAATGACGCTACCTCCCTGTCCGAAGCGATTGACCAGGAACGGCAACTACTGGAACCAATTGCTAATATTGCCGACCTGACACTGGATACCACCAGCATGTCAGTCCACGAGTTACGCTTCCTGATTAAAAAACGTGTTGCTGAAAAAGAAGGCAGCGACATTGCCATCCTGTTTAAGTCTTTTGGCTTTAAATACGGCATCCCGAAAGACGCAGACTACGTATTTGATGTCCGTAATCTGCCCAACCCCTATTGGGACCCGGCATTACGCCAGTTCACCGGCCGTGATAAAGAAATTCAGGATTTCCTCAGCAGTAAAGAAGAAGTGGGTCGCATGCAGCGGGATATCGCTCAGTTTGTCGACAACTGGCTGCCGTCCTTTATAGAAGCCAATCGCAGTTATATGACCATTGCCATTGGTTGTACCGGCGGACAACATCGCTCAGTATTTATGGCCGAGCAATTAGCTGGACAATTCCGCGATCAGTTCGCTAATGTTCAGGTTCGCCATCGCGAACAAGCGATAGTCGAATAATCCTTTTAATTTAACCGGTGTAACTCAGAGACCACGGAATGATTTGCCAGGAAATCACCATCATCAACAAGCTGGGGCTGCATGCTCGTGCGGCAGCCAAACTGGTGTCAACCGCTTCAGCTTTTTCCAGTCAGATTAAAGTCGGCTATAAAGATCGCCTGGTGGATGGCAAAAGTATTATGGCGGTGATGATGTTGGCGGCCAGCAAAGGCACCGACATTGAGTTACACGCTGACGGAGCCGATGCAGAAGCGGCCATTGAAGCCTTGGTTGATTTAATTAATCGCCGCTTTGATGAAGATGAATAACCTACTCCCTTCAAATACGATGTAATCAGGATTATTTTCAGCCGCCGCATAGAAGGCACATCCCTGTGCCTGCTATGCTACCGCGACATCCTGTCGCTGCTATGAAAACAATCCTGTTCACATCTTCATCCGTTAATTTCTCCCATAAATCAGCCAACTACAGTGTTTTTTACAAGCACTTTCATGGCCTCATTCCGCCATTCAGGCTAGAATTCATTATATCTCTCGACCCTCTTATTCACCCGCTCAGAGTTCAGTCATGGCGCAGCAAACGGAAAAGGCCAAAGCAAAACTTCACAGCCTCACCGCAGCGCTGGAAAGTGGCTCATTAACCAAAGTCCGCCGAATGCTGAATGGCATGGCGGCGGTAGACATTGCCCACCTGATTGAAGGTTCAACTCCAAAAGCACGGAAAATTCTCTGGGAACTGGTCGACAAAGACTCCGAAGGTGAAGTTCTCCAGCATTTAAGTGACGAGCTGCAAAGTCATTTTCTGAGTGATATGAGCGCCGCCGAAGTTGCGGACGTGACTGCCGACCTCGATGCCGATGATGTTGCCGATATTCTGCAGCAACTGCCTGAGCGAGTAACTCAGGAAGTTCTGAGTGTCATGGATCAGGAAGACCGGGATGAGCTGGAAGCCATTCTGGAATATCCCGAGGACAGCGCCGGTGGTCTGATGAACACCGACACCGTCACCATTCGTCCGGATATTACCCTGGAAGCCACGCTGCGCTACCTGCGTCGCCATAAAACCCTGCCGGAAATGACCGATAACCTGTTGGTTGTTAACCGTCAGAACGAGTTTATTGGAGTGTTACCCATCAACAAACTGCTGGTCAGCGATCCACAACAAACCGTGCGTGAGGTGATGAATACCGACAGCCGCATTATTCAGGCTGACCAGCACGAAACCGAAGTCGCAAAAGTGTTTGAGCGCCACGACTTAGTTTCTGCTCCGGTTGTTGATGCCAATGGGGTTCTGCTGGGGCGGATCACCATTGATGACGTAGTTGATGTGATTCGTGAAACCGCCGACCATTCATTAATGAGCATGGCCGGTTTAGACGAAGAAGAAGATACCTTTGCCCCGGCATTAAAAACCAGTAAGCGTCGGGCGTTGTGGTTAGGCATAAACTTAATTACTGCCTTTATTGCCTCGGCCGTGATTGGTTTATTCGACAAAACCATTGAACAGGTAGTAGCACTGGCAGTGCTGATGCCAATTGTTGCCAGTATGGGAGGCATTGCCGGTAGCCAGGTATTAACACTGGTGATTCGCGGCCAGGCACTGGGCCATTTAAGTGGCGCTAACTTCCGCTGGTTATTTAACCGGGAACTGATTGTGGCCGGCATTAATGGCGTGCTTTGGGCCGCAGTGATTGCCCTGATTACGCTGCTCTGGTTTAACGACCCCATTATTGCCGGCATCATTGGCGCTGCAATTATTATTAATTTATTTGTCGCCGCCATCAGTGGCGCGGCTTTACCACTGATTTTAAAAGCCCGCGGCATTGATCCGGCTCTGGCTGGCTCTGTTGTCCTCACCACGGTCACCGACGTGGTTGGCTTTTTATCATTCCTCGGTCTCGCGACCATTTTTTATCTGTAACTTTTATTATCGACCTGACCCGTTGCAGGCCGATTTCCGGACATGATCATGAGTAGAAAAAAAGATTCTTTCGACGAAGAAGAAATCGAATACGAAATCGTCAGTAAAACAGAAATGAAACGCGAGATGGATCGCCTGCAGGAGTTAGGCAAACGTCTGACTGAACTGAATGCCAGCCAGTGGCAGACCCTCACCATCAAAGAGGTGTTATTGGACGCACTGGCCGAAAGCAAACGTCTGAAACACAATGAAGCTAAGCGTCGCCATCTTCAGTACATCGGCAAGCTCATGCGTGATGAAGATGTAGAATTGGTTCAGCACCAGGTGGATTTACTCGACCCCTCCAGCGAAGCGTTTGGACGCCGTGTCGGGCAGTTAGAAAAGTGGCGTGAACGCCTGATTAAAGATGCAAAAGCCATGAATGCCTTTATCGATGAATATCCGGCCGTGGACCGTCAGCACTTACGCAACCTGGTGCGTAATGCCAGTAAAGAAATGAGCGGTGAATCACCGAAACCAGGGGCAGGCTATAAGAAGCTGTTCCAATTTATTAAAGAAACCATGGTGTAACCCATATGGTCGCGGTTCGTCATATTGAACTTCCGGAGCAACAGCTATCACAAACCTTCCTGGTTTTCTCATCGCACGGTGCCAATAGCGATGAGCGCGCACTCAAGACTATTTTAGTTGACCACAAACCATCACTGGTTGGTGTAGCGCAAAACCCGGATGTCATTGTGAAACTGATCAAACCACGCAAATGGCATGATCGGGTTAAAATGTTATGGCGTCATAGCCGTTTGCATAAAGAAGTGGACGGTAATTATTTACTCCGGAATCTGGGCTTTCGGGTGCCGAATATATTGGAAACCGGAAATGGATTCAGTGCCTTAATCGGACGGCCTTTTCTGGGTTATTACCTGATGGAAAACCTGCACCGCGCTGGTTTTGCCGAAGCCAAGCCCCTCTTTATCGATCAACAGCTGAACAATCAACAGCTTGACGACAAACAACAAGCAGATAAACGCGCCGTAATTCTTCAGCAGATTATTGCCGGATTAAAAACACTCAGAGATCAGCGAGTTGTTTTTTCAGACTTCCATTTAGACAATGTTCTGGTAGACGCGGACGATAATCTGGCCTGGATTGATACCGGCGTGACGTATTATCAGTGGTATCGCGGTCACAAGTTTAAAGAAAAGTTTAACTTTTCCATTGAGCGGTTTATTCGTTATTACTCGGCTGATTTTTTCACCGCCACTGAACAGCAGCAATTAAGAGAGTTGCTGCTATAGCAACGCCATAGGCAGCTTATGCTAAATCATCTGAACCTCGCTGATGTCCGCACTTTTGTTTTAATCGCCGAACAAGGTAGCTTTACACGTGCGGCAGAGGTGCTGGATGTGTCACGTTCCCACGTATCACGCCAGCTTAGCGCGTTAGAGAAACAGCTCGGCGTCAGCCTGATGATCCGCACCACCCGCTCGCTGAAATTAACCGATGCCGGCAAGCAGTTTTATCAACAGGCACAAACGGCATTACAACAACTGGAGCAAGCCGCTCTGGCCGCGGTGGATAATACCCGAGAAATTCAGGGCCTCATTCGGATTAACAGTGTTGGCGGGCCAATAGGTGAAGACCTGGTCGCTTCGATGGCCAGTGCCTTTATGCAACAACACGATAAAGTTGATATTGAGCTGGATTTTTCCAGTCACCGGATTGATTTAATTCAGGATGAATTTGATATCGCCTTTCGTATGGGCGAGTTACAGGATGCCGGGTTTGTCGGTAAAAAACTCACCGACTTAAAAATGGATACGCTAGCCAGTCCGGAGTTTCTGAGCCAGCATCCCAAGCTGGATCATCCACGGCAACTGAATACCATTCCCTGCTTAACCGGGTCGGTCAAACACTGGAAGTTTCAGCAGAAACACCAGAAACAACAAACCAGTGACGTGCATGTGGATGGCCGCTTGCAATGCAAAAACGGCCGGGCGCTGATTCGCGCTGCTTGTGATGGCAATGGCGTGATCCGGGTACCCAGCATGTACTGCCACCGGGAAATACAACAAGGCTTGTTAATCCCGGTATTCAGCGACTGGGAAATTCCGCTGGTTCCCTTCTACGCCATTTATCACAAAGATAAATACCAGCCGGTGCGGCTGACAGCTTTTATCGAATTTATCCAACAACAATTCGCTCAGCTGTAAAAGTATTCACCCTTCGTGTTGCAATTAAGGCTGCTGGCGAGTTGGAGCCAGAACAATCTCACGCACACACACACTTTGTGGCTGCTGGTAAGCAAACTCAACCGCCCGAGCCACATCATCAGACGCTAATACACCACCCATGCTGTCTTTCCACGACTGATAACCGTCGATGATTTCATCCGAACTGGTGTGTGACAGCAGCTCAGTTTCAACCGCACCCGGGGCAATAGTAACCACACGAACGTCATCAGCAGCCACTTCTTCACGCACATTTTCAGAGATGGCATGAACCGCGAATTTAGTACCGCAATAAGCCGCGTGATCCGGGAAGGTCTTACGACCAGCGACTGAGCTGATGTTAACAATGGTACCACTTTTACGCGCTTTCATCGGTGCCAGTACCGCTTGCATACCGTTCATCAGGCCAATCACGTTCACGTCAAACATGGTCTTCCACTCTTGTGGATCCTGAACGTCTAACTGGCTCAGTAACATAACACCGGCATTGTTTACTAACAGGTCGGCCGGGCCAAATTGTGCTTCAGCTTTGACAATCGCTGCTTCAAACGATGCTTTATCGGTAACATCAACTTTTTCACACAAGGTGTTCGGCAGATCCAGTGCGGCTAAACGCTCAACACGACGTGCCAGCAATAACAGCGGATGGCCAGCAGCACTCAGACGCTGAGCAATCGCTTCGCCAATGCCAGAGCTGGCGCCGGTAATAACAACTAATGGTTTCATCTTTTTTCTCCTGCTGGTTTTCATCATTTGCAAGCAGTGTAGACCATCATCTTTTGTTGATATATACAGGACAGATCACCAAACTATTGCTGTATAACAACAATAAATAACAGGTATAAAAAACCGCCTAGCCGGAGAAACTAAGCGGTTTTGCGTTCAGGCTATTAAATAACCTTAGAACTTGTACTCAATACCAACACCAGCGTAGTCCGTGTTGTCAGAGTCTTTGTAGTTGTTCGCGGTGTAATAAACAAACGCTTTTGCGCCTTTACCCAGCTTGTAGTCTGCGCCAACAGAAGTGGTGCGCGCACCGTCTTCATCACGGATTTCAGATTCACCGTGCTGAGCTTTTAATTTAACCGCACCCAGCTTGTAAGATGCAGACAGTAACCAACCTTCAGTTTTTTCACCGTCTTCGTCTTGTTGTTCCCACAGGGCACCCAGTTGAGCACCCGCGATGTTCACCTGAGTCACGGCACGCAGAACGTCGGTATCATTGCCTTCAACTTTATCGTCGTAAGCCACACCGAAGTAATAATCACCACGGGTATAAGTCAGGCTGGTAGAAACCGCGTCTTTACGATCACTTGAACGATCTTCAGAAGCAATTTGATCTACTTTTAACTGCAGGCCAGCAAACTTAGGCGACGTGTACTGAACGCTGTTTTCTTCACGATTATCGCTGCTGGTGATGACAGTTTTGATGTCACCTTCTAAGTCGTTAAACAGGTCAACTTTCTTTTGCAGCTTTTTCAGTGGCGTATCGAAACGACCAATGATTACCTGACCATAATCGCTGTCTAAACCAGCATAGGTGTTACGTTGGGAAAAGGTTTCAGAGCCTTCTACTTCTACTTCCAAACCAGTTTCAGTTTCACCTTCAAAGGTCTCATCGTTATCACCATCAGCATTGTACTGATACTCAACCTGGTAAATAGCTGTCAGACCATGGCCCAGTTCACCTTTGCCTTTAAAACCAATGCGAGAAGCGTTTGATTTCACTTCGCTGAAGCTATTACCGCCTTCAGTTGCATTCTGAACAGATACGTTCGCTTTGCCGTAGAAGTCAGGCATATCAATTTCAACTTTCTCGGCTTGTGCCAGAGCAGGAGCAGTCAGAGCAAGGAATAAAGCAGTTTTTTTCATCGTTAAAAATCCAAAGTTATCAAAGCATCTGGCAACAATGAGTGACTGCGTTTGCCGCCGCTTTCACTGTCTGCCGAACTGGTGACAAATTTATTTCAGCAATGTTACATCTTTGTTACATCCATCAAATATATTTCAAAAAGATGACATTAAGATTTCATTAACATGACCAAATACGAACAATAACTGGGGATTTGCTGGCATTATCACTTCGTTATTGCTAATGGCAGCCTAGCAAACAATACCGAAGTTGTTTTCTGGAGACCTAAAAAACGGCCGTGTTGCATCACAACACAGCCGTTTTTGTCTTTCGCTCAGAGCAAAGAACGTTAGTCTTTGGTCGCTTGCTCAGCCTGCTCTTCAATCTCGGTTAACGAGCTGTGTCGCACATCCGCGCCACTGACCAGATAAATCACCTGCTCAGAGATATTACGGGCATGGTCGCCAATACGTTCGATGGCACGCAAAATCCACAGGATATTAATTGCCTGAGAAATTGAACGTGGATCTTCCATCATATAAGTCATCAGCTCGCGTAATGCCGCCGCATACTGGTTATCCACCAGCTTATCGTTACGCACTACCTCAATCGCACCATCCACATCATGACGGGCGAAAGCATCCAGTGCTCCGGCGATCATTTTGGTCACTTCTGCGCCCATGTAACGCATGGCCTGCTGACAAATCTCAGAACGGCCTTTATCGGCCACTTCTAAGGCATGAATAGCAATTTTACAGGCTTCATCACCGATGCGCTCCAGGTCGCGCACCACACGAGAAACGGCCAGTACCATACGCAAATCGGATGCTGCGGGCTGGCGACGTACCAGAATCTGAGTACATTCCTGGTCGATGTTAATTTCCATATTATCCACTTCTTCTTCACGGCGGATAATATCGTCAGCCTGACTGGTGTCGCCAGAACAGATCGCATCAATGGCATTCGCTACCTGACGCTCAACCAGACCACCCATGCCCATCATATGGTTACGAATGGCTTCCAGATCAGCGTTAAACTGACCGGAAATGTGTTGGTTAAAATTCATTTCCATAGGACTTTCCTTATGTTGAAGGCGCTGGCCTTATCCGAAGCGGCCGGTGATATAAGCTTCTGTTAATGAGTGCTGAGGCGTGGTGAATACCTGATCGGTCGGATTCACTTCAATCAGCTGGCCCATATGGAAATAGGCGGTGCGCTGAGATACACGCGCAGCCTGCTGCATCGAGTGAGTCACAATCGCGATGGTGTAGTTTTCACGCAATTCATCAATCAACTCTTCAATTTTAGCAGTTGCAATCGGATCCAGTGCAGAACAAGGTTCATCCATCAGAATCACTTCCGGGTCGACCGCAATGGTACGGGCAATACACAGACGCTGCTGCTGACCACCCGACAGGCCAGTACCTGGTGCATGCAGACGATCTTTCACTTCATTCCATAAACCCGCACGTTGCAGGCTTTTTTCAACGATCTCATCCAGGTCAACACGAGACGATGCCAGGCCATGAATACGTGGGCCATAAGCGATGTTGTCGTAAATGGATTTCGGGAACGGGTTCGGCTTCTGGAACACCATACCGACACGGGCACGCAGAGGGACAACATCCACTTTCGGATCATAAATGTTTTCACCGTCGAGCAGGATTTCACCTTTGATATTACAGATATCAATGGTGTCGTTCATGCGGTTTAAGCAACGCAGGAAGGTGGATTTACCACAACCGGACGGACCAATCAGGGCAATCACTTCGTTAGAACCGATATCCAGGTTCACATCGTAAATAGCCTGCTTCTCGCCATAAAACACCTGAACATTGCGCGCACGCAGCTTGGCATTGTCTGAAAACGGCTCGCCATTGGTTTGGTGGTTTTCGATGATGCTCATAATATTCAATCCAAATATTCGTTAAATTCTTATGTAGCCATCCAGCCCACGCATTTAAATATACATAGCTACGTTCAAAATTGATCATTTATAGCGATAAACTCACAATTTTTGCCTTGCTCTGAATATTTTACTGCGCCGCCTGAATAGCTACTGGATATTCAATACAGGCCGCTTACCAGCGACGCTCCAAACGGCGGCGTAACCAAACCGCAGCGGTATTCATTACAATCAGGAAGCACAGCAGCACAATAATGGCACCTGAAGTACGTTCCATAAAGGCACGTTCCGGGCTGTCAGACCACAAGAAGATCTGTACCGGCAATACCGTCGAAGGATCATTCACAAAGCCAGGTACATCAACAACAAAGGCAATCATACCAATCATCAGCAAGGGTGCAGTTTCACCCAATGCCTGCGCCATACCAATAATGGCACCGGTTAACATACCCGGCAGCGCCAGTGGTAACACATGGTGGAATACCACCTGCATTTTTGATGCACCCAAACCAAATGCCGCTTCGCGAATGCTCGGCGGAACGGCTTTAATCGCGGCACGACCGGAAATAATAATGGTCGGTAAGGTCATCAGAGTTAAAACCAAACCACCGACTAACGGGGTAGAACGGGCCACACCAAAAATATTAATAAAGATCGCCAGACCTAACAGGCCAAAGGTGATCGACGGTACGGCAGCCAGGTTATTAATGTTAATTTCCACCAGCTCGGTAAAACGATTACGCGGAGCAAACTCTTCCAGGTAAATCGCTGCTGCCACACCAATCGGGAACGATAACAGGAAGGTCACGAGTAACGTCAGTAAGGTACCTTTAATTGCACCGTGAATACCGGCCAGCTCAGGTTCACGCGAGTCACCATTGGTGAAAAACAGTTTGTTGAAACGTGTATGCAGCTGCCCTTCATCGATCCATTGATTCAGAACCGTCAGCTGAAACTCGTTAAACTGATCGTTATAACCACGCTCGCGGTCATGTTTAAACCACTGGTCAACGGCATCATCTGCCAGTAAAGCGATGCTCAGTTCTTTACCCAACAACTCAGGGTTGGCCTGTACCGCTTCGATCAACTGCCAGGAAGCACCTGCACTCACCATGCCGTATAACGCACGGCGATTTTTACGACCTTTAGGTTCGTACGTTTTTTTCAGGTGACGCTTAATCAAACCTTCAAAGTTGGCGGCACGGATTTCTTTTTCACTGGATTGGGCCGTCAGCCCAAGGTAATCCGCATCCAGAAGAACGGTTTGTTCAACCACGGTCTGGCTGAACGCCGAAGTACCCTTTGACAGAATATCGCCAAACAACACCACCAGGCATAACAGGCCAAACAGGATCGAAGCCATACCATATACGCGGAAGCGCGTTTCCGCCGCACGGCGTTTCGCCATGCTTTTTTCAACTTTTTCGCGCGTCGTTAAGTTGGATGAATTAGTCATATTGCTCTCGGTATTTCTGTACAACTTTCAGGGCAAAATAGTTCAGCGTCAGTGTCACCAGGAACAACACCAGACCTAATGCAAACGCCGCCAGTGTTTTCGGTGAATCGAATTCCTGGTCACCCACCAGCAAGGTAACAATCTGAACGGTTACGGTAGTCACGCTATCCAGCGGGTTCGCCGTCAGGTTGGCCGCTAGGCCTGCCGCCATGGCAACAATCATGGTTTCACCAATCGCACGGGAAACGGCCAGCATAACCGCACCCACAATACCCGGCAGCGCCGCCGGAATAACCACTTGTCGTACGGTTTCACTGCGTGTTGCACCCAGGCCGTAACTGCCATCCCTTAAGGATTGTGGCACCGCATTAATCACGTCATCAGACAAGGATGAGACAAATGGAATGATCATCACCCCCATCACCAAACCAGCCGCCAAAGCACTTTCGGAAGAAACTGCCAAGCCCATGCTTTCACCCAGCCCGCGAATCACCGGGGCAACGGTTAACGCAGCAAAGAAGCCGTAAACTACCGTAGGGATACCGGCCAGTACTTCAAGCGCCGGTTTGGCGTATTTACGCACGGTTTCATTGGCGTATTCCGACAAATAAATAGCCGACATCAAGCCCACTGGAACCGCAATCACCATGGCGATAAAGGAAATTAACAAGGTACCGGCAAACAGCGGCACAGCACCAAAACTACCGGATGAACCAGACTGATCGGCACGCAATGCAACCTGAGGAGACCAGGTGGTACCAAATAAGAATTCAATCGGGCTGACTTTCTGGAAGAACATCCAGGCTTCGTATAACACTGATGCCAGAATGCCTACCGTGGTTAATACCGCCACACCCGAGCTGGATAACAATAACGCTCCAACAATGCTTTCCACCTCAGTACGGGCACGCATCTGTGGCTGAATTCGACGCCAGCTGTAACCCAGCCCCAACAGCGCCAGCATCACAACCGCACCGGCATTTAATAATCGGGTGCGCTCTTCCAGTGCCAACAGGTGTTTTACCGCAGGCTCCAGTGAAGCATCCGCACTCACTCCCGCCCCCGTTGCCAGGTTGTGCACTTTACTCAACGCCAGCTGAATATCCGTTGGCGTGCCTTGTTGAATGGATGCAGGCAATTGAGCCACCAGCAGCGTATCAATCACCGGCCCTTGCAACAGACTCCAGATGATCAACAAAATCAATGCCGGCAAACCGGTCCAGAGTGACACTAAGGCACCGTAATGAGTCGGCAGAGAGTGTAATTTACCTCCCTGATTTGCGATTGCCCGGGCACGGTTGCGGCCAAGCAAATAGGCGCCCCCGAAAAAGATCAGGATCGCAATGATTAAGCTACTGTAATTCATGGTGTTAGCTCATGGCGTTTCGTGAGTGTATTTAACGTGCAAAAGCCGAGGTGTAAAAACCCCGGCTTAAGCATCGAACAAAGGCCCGCATTGTATGCGGTCGCTAATTATTTAGCAGCAATTGGTTTCAGGTTTTTCACATTGGAAACCACTTCGGCACGCTCGTCATCCATCATAGGGATCATGCCTTTATCTGCCAGGTAACCGTCTTCACCCATCGCACGCTCAGAGGTGAACTCAGCCAGGTACTCTTCGATACCTGGAATCACACCGACGTGTGCTTTCTTCACGTAGAAGAATAATGAGCGGCTAACCGGGTAATCGCCTTCAGAAATGGCGTCAAACGTTGGCAGCTTGCCGTCAACTTTAGAGCCCTGAACCTTGTCAGAATTTTGCTCCAGGAAGCTGAAGCCGAAGATGCCCAGTGCATTCGGGTTAGCCACCAGCTTCTGTACGATCAGGTTATCGTTCTCACCCGCTTCAACATAAGCGCCGTCTTCACGCATACCGTGACAGATTGCTTTGAACTTCTTCTTGTCCTGCTTTTTGATTGCCTTGATGAAAGGAACTTTCTTACAGCCACCTTCCATTGCCAGCTCAACAAATGCGTCACGAGTACCGGACGTTGGTGGTGGACCTAATACCTCAATCTTGCGGTTAGGCAGAGCTGGATTTACGTCTTTCCAGGTTTTGTATGGGTTCTCAACCAGAGTTTCAGTGCCGTCTGGGTTTGGAACGTTTTTCGCCAGTGCCAGGAAGATATCCTTACGGCTCAATTCCATACGGTCAGCTGCTTTGGTGTTTGCCAGTACGATACCGTCGTAGCCTACTTTCACTTCAACGATTTCAGTTACGCCGTTTTTCGCACACAGTTTGATTTCAGACGACTTGATCGCACGAGAAGCGTTGGTGATATCCGGAGTGCTGCCGCCAACACCCGCACAGAACAGCTTCAGACCACCGCCAGAACCGGTTGATTCAACTTTAGGCGTGCGGAAGTCAGTCGACTTACCAAAACGCTCAGCAACAACGGTTGAGAATGGGTAAACGGTTGAAGAACCAACAATGCTGATGTAATCACGTTCAGCCTGAGCAGCAGTGCTCAGTGCTGCAGCCATTACAGCCGCGCCGGTCAACAGTACTTTTTTCATAGTGACTTCCTTCTTTCACCGCTGTGCGGTATTCGGTAGTTGATCATTTGATGGCGGGCATTATTTGACAGCAATGTTACAGAAATATGACAACGAACAATCTGCATGACAGAGAGATTTCAGTTTTATGACAACCGCACAAGAAAGCGCATGCAAACAGCCTGAATAACTCGGCTGTTTGGCTGATTGAATCGGCTTGCGGTAACGCTAATATCATGGCTTTACGGCCATTATGAAACCGGAGATCAGGGATGAGTTCTGCTTTTCAACACCTTCACTCAGTATCATTGAACGCAGATGATGCGCAACAATTATTAGGCACACTTAGCAATAAGCCAGGCGATATTCAGGCGGCTTATCAGCACCAATACCGCAACTGTGCACTGGAGCTGGCCAGGGTTGATACTCAGGCGGAACAGCAGCAATTGGAACAACACCTGAGCCAGTTACGCCAGGCCAAAGCCGTATTACTACATGAACCAGGTGCATTACATCAAGAACCAGGAACACGACCCCAAACGCTAATATCTACTTCAGGACACCAGCACGACACAAACACCTCGCCCATCCATCGTTCCTTAAAAGTGTTAATTTCCTCCACTCTGGTTATTGCGGTCTGTGCGGTCGTCGCGCTGGGCAGTTTTTTGATGAACCAGAAGCAGCAGTTAACCCACCTGCAACAACAGCTGAGTGAACAATCTCTGCATCAACACTTATTGCAGGAAACCCTGAGCCAGAACCTGCTGCGCCAGGAACAGGCTCACCAACAGTGGCTGACGGCTCTGGATCAGCAGCAACAACTGCTACAACGGCAACATCAGCAGATAACTCAACAACAACAGCAACTGAGCCAGCAGCAAACCCTTAACACTCAGCTCAATCAACAAATCGGAGAGGTTCGCCAACGTTTAGCCAGCGAGCAGCAACAATCACTGGCCTTACAGCAACAGGTAGCACGCCTGAATCAGCAATCAGGAGTGTTAATCAGTGAATTATGCCAGGACAGTGCCGAGGTTTTCCCGCAGCCAGAAACCAGCATGATGCCAGCCTATATGAACCGTTGCCGGCTGCTCTGGAGCCTGGCAAGTGACTAGCAGGTTGTTGAAAAACTACTTACGTTGCCATTACGGCGTTAAAAATCAGCTCAAAATGCTCATTTATTACTTATAAACTGCGCGTTTTCGTTGATTTTTGCCTTGTTCTGGCTTCCTCAGAAACATTTTTCAACAGCCTGCTAGATAGCGCTTCGCTAGCGCCGTAAATAACGCAACCAACGCCAGACGTTTAATAAACTGGCCAACGAACCAGCCACATAGGTCAGCGCTGCAGCTCTCAGAATCTGACGCGCAGAAGCCATATCCTGCTCATTAAAGTAGCCTCCCTCTTCCAACAAAGGCAGCGCCTTGTTAAAACTGGCATCCCATTCGACCGGCAGCGTCAGTAGATGCATCACGGTACCCAACAACATAGCTCCAACTGCAATCACCAGTGCTAAACGAGATGCCGCCGGAGCCAGGCTGATCAGGAGTGGAGCTGCCATCAACGCCAGGGGAGCCGTTTTCTGTGCCCAGTAAGTCAGATGAGCCAATAGTGTCCGTGTCTGAAACATAGCCTCACGACGATGATGTTGCAGTGCATGACCCACTTCGTGTGCTGCGACCACCACTGCGGTGAGCGTTTTACCTTCCATTTTGTCTGCACTCAGACGAACCATTTTGTGCTGTGGGTCGTAATGATCACCGTCGGGAGTGACCTCAACCCCAACACCGTCAATTCCCAGCTTCATCAACAAATGATGCGCCATGTCTTCACCGTTTCCGGGAAACTCGGGCCGATGCCGACTGTGCTTCTTCAACACGTATTGCACCCAGATGCCCGGCAAACTGAGCGCCAGCAATAATGTCAGAAAGAGAACTACCCAAAACATAAAACGAACCAGAACATAAGCGTGTGTATTCAAGCAGTAAGCCAGTGAGACACTCTATTCTAACGCTAAATTAGTCACAGCGTGGCTTGACTGCTAGAATACGCGCCCTGTTTCAAACGCTGGGTACGCCAGAGGTTAGTATTTTGACCATTAAATTCATCGCTTCCTGCAAGCTTCCAACACCGTTTGGTGTATTTACTATGCATGGTTTTGAAGAAACCAGCAGTGGTAAAGAGCATGTTGCCTTAACCATGGGTGACATTGCAGATGGTGAGCCGGTACTGGCTCGTGCACACTCTGAGTGTCTTACCGGTGATGCCTTGTTTTCGATGCGTTGTGATTGTGGCTATCAACTGGAAGAAGCGCTGCGTTCTGTCTCTGAGGCTGGCCGGGGTGTGGTGCTGTATTTACGCCAGGAAGGCCGTGGTATCGGTCTGCTGAATAAGGTGAAAGCCTACAATTTGCAGGATCAGGGCGCTGACACCGTTGAAGCTAACGAACAGCTCGGTTTTGGTGCTGATATGCGTAACTATTTTATGTGCCAGCCGATGCTCGATACGTTAGGCATCAAAGCCATTCGTCTGATGACTAACAATCCACGCAAAGTGAAAGCGTTATCCGATGCCGGAGTCGATGTGGTTGAACGTGTGCCGCTGGAAGTCGGCCGTAACCCTCACAACGATGGTTACCTGAAAACCAAGGCAAGTAAGTTAGGTCATTTTTTGCCTAAAGACGGTGACATCATCACACACCAGGATGACGAGGCCTGATTCAGGCCACATCCTGGCGATGAATATGCAGCGTCAGCTGATGGCCTTCGAACTGGCGCTGTAAAGTATGTAACTTATCAACGTGGCGCTCAGTTAATTGCGTATCCGCCGACAACAGCACCACTCCTGCCGGGCTGACCAGATTACCAGCCAACACCATACCAACACGCGCATCACAAACAGCAACCCGCTCAACATTCGATACCACACTTTCGGAAAAGTCTTTCAACACTTCCATAAACACATCAACCAACTCACGGTCGTAGCGCTGCCCTGACATCTTGAGCAGATAGGTTTGTGCATCCGCAGCGGTGAGTTTCTGCCCCAGAAAATTATGGTCGTTCTGCAACTCAGCGTAATCACTGACAATGCGCAGGATTCTTGCTTCTTTAGGAATGGCTTCCCCGGAAAGGCGATCGGGGAAACCGCGACCATTATAAAGTTCAGTATGTGAGCGAATAATGTTAGCGGCATTCTGTAAGGGCTCCAACATCATTAATGAGGTTTGCCCGGTAATACTAAAACGTGCAAATTCCTTTTTCTCTTGCGGACTCATTTGTGTTAATGATTTTTGTACGATGCTGTCAGAGAAACTGATTTTGCCAAAGTTTTTCAGCAACGCCGCATAATACACATCCTGAATCGCCTCACCGCTAAGGCCTGAAAATTCAGCAAATGATTTTGCCATACGCGCCAGTGTTTCTGACCCACCTTTATCCTCTCCCAGTCGGGATTCAATCATGCCCACCAGAATGTGCACCATGCTGTTAAATTCCTGGTGCAGTGAACGCAAGGCGTCGTGCAGTTTATTTTCGGCCTCACCCACTTCCTGCTGATGTTTTTCTTCGAGCTCTTTATTAAGACGGGATAACTCACTGTTCTGCTCGACAATATGTGCATTTAAAGCATCATTGGACAACTTCAGATCACGAATATCCAGGGCTTCAATAACAACACCTTTTAACTCATCATTGTCCCAGGGCTTGGCAACATAGCGGTAGACCTTGCCATCATTAATGGCACTGATCGCAGACTCCAGCTCAGAAAATCCAGTTAACAAAATACGGATCATCTCCGGCCAGCGCTGATAACAGTTTTTTAATAATTCAGCACCATTCATCCCCGGCATACGCATATCTGATATCACGACATCGTATGACTCCTGGTTTAACAGCTGCAGCGCTTCTTCACCACTGGCAACCACCTCAACATCATAACCACGACGAAATAAGCGTTTCAGCGCCTGACGCACTGGCTCTTCATCATCAACAATAAGAATTCGGCCGCGCTTTTCTTCCGCAAATTCAAACCCGGTTTCAGGTTGGCTGAGCATCGTTTTCTCCATCATGATTTATTGGCAGATAAATCGTGAAGCAAGCCCCCTCTCCGGGAGCTGTTGTTAAATCAATTCTGCCGTGATGTTCTTCAATTAATTTGTAACACAGGGATAAACCAATACCGGTTCCCTGATCAGCATCCTTAGTGGTAAAAAAAGGATCAAACGCACGCTCGGCTGTGGTTGCATCCATACCCGGGCCGTTATCGGACACCTGTAATACAATATAGTCGCCTTCAACGTATTCGCTGAAATGAATCTCACCCGAATTGTCTTCAAACGCCTGAATTGCATTCACAATTAAGTTTGTAACCACCTGAGCGATTTGTGACGCATTACAAAATACATCTGGCAACTCAGTAAATGTTGTTGTGAGTGATACGCCATGCTTCAAACGACTGGATGCAATATTCATCACACTGTGAATATCAACATTAAGATCACAATATTTTTTGTCCTGATCTCCGCGGCTGCTGAGGCGTTTCATATCCTGAATGATTTTCCGTACACGCTCGATACCTTGCAGGCTATCGTTCAAGCGCTCGGGTGCATCAGCCAATACCTGCTGAATACCCAACTCCTGAAAAGCACTTAATAACTGTATGTAAAATTCAGAATTTACATCCAGGGAATCCGATGCTTTATCTAATACCGCAACAAACGCTAATAAAGATTTCAGATCGGTATCAAGTTCCGACAAATTACTACTGACATAAGCAACCGGGTTATTAATCTCATGGATAATACCTGCCGAAACCTCACCCAAATTAATTAAGCGTTCTGACAAATGCGCCTGATCCTTAGCAGCCTCCAGCTTTCGGTTCAGATTTTGTAATTCATAATTACTTTTCAGCAACTCTTTTTGACTATAGGCCGTCAGTTGCAATTGCTCCGCCAACGTCGCTTCAGCATCGGATACTTGTTGCTGGGCATCATCAAACTGTTGTTTCAACACAACAACAGCTTGAGATTTTTGAGTGAGTTTTCTCAAAAGCAGCCATAGTCCACCGGCAACAAAAAATGACACGACATAGAGAAAAAGCAGATAAGGATTATTTTTAACAGAATTATCACTTTCAGAATTTCGCCCTGCCAGTTCCATGCTCGCTTCAGCCAGCAGCAATAAGAGCAATCCGACAAACACCGATATTGCAAGATGAAGCAGAGAAGTGATTCGCAGCACCTGCTAATCCCTGAAAATAATGTTGTTATTTCAGTTAAGCAGCAACTGCCAGCAAAAGCGAAGAAAGGGATGTCAAATTCATCCCTGTTTATGAGATTAACTACGACGTGATGTATCAGACACAGAGATAAAGAATCAGGACTTTATCAGACTGTTGATGGTATCGATCAGGGTTACGCTGTCTAAACCAACATCCGCGAGCTGCTGCGCTGGAGCAGCATGATCAATATAACGATCCGGAATACCTAACACGCGGCAAGGTGTTGTGATGCCATGTGTGGATAAATGTTCCAGTACAGCGCTGCCTGCACCACCGGCGATGGCGTTTTCTTCCAATGTGATCAGGTAATCATGCGTACTTGCCAGCTGCTCTACCAACTCCGTATCCAGTGGCTTCACAAAACGCATATCAGCAACCGTAATATCCTGCGTTTCAGCGACTTGTAACGCGGTATTTAATGGCGCACCAAACACCAATACGGCGACACGCTTTCCGGCTTCTGCCTGAGTTTCACGACAGACTCGACCCTTGCCCAGCGGCAGAGCCGTCATAGCCTGATCCGGCACAACACCAGTCCCCGAACCGCGAGGATAGCGCACCGCAGCAGGGCCCTGATATTGATAGCCGGTATACAACATCTGACGGCATTCGTTTTCATCCGATGGCGTCATCACTACCATATTCGGGATACAACGCAGATAACTCAGGTCATAAGCTCCATGGTGTGTCGGACCATCTTCTCCCACTAGTCCTGCACGGTCGATGGCAAACAAGACGTCGAGATTCTGCAACGCCACATCATGAATCAGCTGATCATAACCACGCTGTAAGAAAGTAGAATAAATAGCCAGTACCGGTTTTGCCCCTTCACAGGCCAACCCTGCCGCGAGTGTCACCGAGTGTTGCTCGGCAATAGCGACATCAAAATAACGTTGTGGGTACAACTCGGAGAAACGAATAAGATCTGAGCCTTCACGCATCGCTGGCGTAATGCCCATCAAGCGCTCATCGGCTTCCGCCATATCACACAACCAGTTACCAAACACATTGGAGTAAGTGGGCTTGGGCGCGGCTGAAGGAGCGGAACCGGCTTTTTTTAACGCGTGATACTTAATCTGATCGGCTTCGGCTGGCGCAAAGCCTTTGCCTTTTTTGGTCACCACGTGCAGGAATTTTGGTCCGGGCAGCTTTTTCAGATTATCGAGGGTATGCACCAGCTCTTCGGTGTCGTGGCCGTTAATCGGACCATAATAATTAAAGCCAAGCTCTTCAAAGATGATCCCTGGAGCCACCATGGCTTTCATATGCTCTTCGGTCTTACGTGCCAATTCCCAACCGGCAGGCAATTTACCCAAAACCTTTTTACCCCCTTCACGCAGGGAGTTGTAGGTCTGGCTCGACCATAAGCGAGTGAAATATTTGTTTAATGCACCAACGTTATCGGAGATCGCCATGTCGTTATCGTTGAGAATCACCAACAAATCCGACTTTTCATGACCCGCGTGGTTTAACGCTTCAAACGCCATGCCAGCGGTCATGGCACCGTCACCAATGATAGCAACGGCCTGGCTGTCTTTGCCCTGAGCGCGCATCGCCAGGCTCATGCCCATCGCGGCGCTGATCGAAGTACTGGAATGACCCACGCCAAAAGTATCGTATTCACTTTCACTGCGTAGCGGGAACGCCGCCGGGCCTTCGGCACTGCGAATACGGGTCATCTGTTCACGACGACCCGTCAGTATTTTATGTGGATAAGCTTGATGGCCAACATCCCAGACCAGCTTATCGTCCGGAGTGTTAAAGACGTAATGCAAGGCAACCGTGAGTTCTACCACACCCAGCCCGGCACCAAAGTGGCCGCCCGACTGCCCGACGCTGTACAGCAGAAATTCGCGCAATTCCTGACACAACTGCGGCAGCTGTTCTTGATCTAAACCACGAACATCAGCCGGCAGATTAACGCTGTCCAACAACGGCGTTGATGGTCGGGAAGCTGGAATTTCGGTAAACATCAAATCTCACACATCCGGTCACAGCGCTTGTTATATCAGCAAGAGGCTGCTGCGCTTTTAAATAGGGCGCACATTCTAACGGTTCACACCCACAATGAGTAGCATCAGAAAGGTAAGTGACCCGAATCAATGGTCACGTTGAATAATATAATCTGCCAGTACCGCCAACACCGAAGTATCACCCGGTAGCACCTGTAAGGCCTGCTGTGCTTCGGCCACCAACTCCTGGGCTTTTTGTTTCGCACCATCCAAACCCAATAGTGCCGGATAGGTGGGTTTGTTCAACGCCAGATCTGCCCCCTGAGTTTTACCCAGCGTGGCGGTATCACTTTCAATATCGAGAATGTCGTCCTGTACCTGAAACGCCAGACCAATGGATTCGGCATACTGCCTGAGAGCAGCCAACACATCAGCTTCAACTGTCTCCTGTACCGAATAGGCGCCCATTTCCACCGCAACACGGATCAGCGCCCCGGTTTTATGGCGATGCATATTTTCCAGCTGCGCCAGGGTCATCGACTGGCCCACATGGTTCAAATCAATCGCTTGCCCGGCCACCATTCCGGCACCACCAGCGGCTTTAGACAACAAACGAATCAGTTGCAGGCGCTGACCGTCAGACAGAGGGCTGTCAGCCAGCACTTCAAATGCGGCGGTTAACAGGCCATCTCCCGCCAGAATGGCCGTCGCTTCATCAAAGGCGATATGACAGGTGGGTTTCCCCCGACGCAAATCATCGTCATCCATCGCTGGTAAATCATCATGCACCAGTGAATAACTGTGCACCATCTCCAACGCACAAGCGGCAGCATCGGCTTGTTGCCAAGTACCATTCAACGCCTGAGCCGTGGCATAAGCCAAAAATGGACGTAAGCGTTTACCGCCATTGAGTAAGCCGTATTTCATGGCATCCGCCAAACGGTCATCAGCCAGATTTAACCCGGCCAATGCTTTCAGCAACTGAGCTTCAACCCGCTGCTGCGCCTGGGCCAGCTGATCACGCATGATGCTGATCCCCGCCGTTAAATGGATATGCCTGTGATTCGCCATTCTGCTCCATCAGAATCTGTACCCGCTGCTCCGCCGCAGAGAGTGCTTGCTGGCATTGTCGGGTCAGGTGGACTCCCTGCTCAAACGCTTGCAGCGAGTCCTGCAGTGACAACTCACCACTTTCCATACGCAGTACTAACTGTTCAAGCTGCCCCAGCGCCTGCTCAAATTCAAACTGTTGATCGCTTTCCGAAGCGGTGGATGAAGGTGTTGTGTTGTTTGTTGTGTGTTCAGTCATAGCAGCAGGCCTGTTGAGATGCGGCAACACTAAACCCACGGCTGACAGATTGCAATTCGGCTTAATCAGCAATCAAACAGGAATAACCGCAAACATTGTCTAAACTCTTTAATGAGTTTTGTTTTACGTAATTTCATTTCTTCTCGCAGGAATCGCAAGGAGCAGTAGTGGATCTCGCAACGTTAGTCGGATTAGTCGGCGCTTTTGGCATTGTTATTTATTCCATGATTCTTGGTGGTGACATCAGCATGTTTGTGAACGTGCCGTCACTGCTGATTGTTATTGTCGGCAGTATCTTTGCTGTGATGATGAAATATGAGCTGGGGCAAGTGTTAGGTGCCGCCAAGGTCATGGGCAAAGCCTTTATGTTTAAGCTCAGCAAGCCAGAACCCGTCATTGAAGAGGTGGTGGAGCTGGCAGGTTTGGCACGTAAAGGCGGCCTGTTATCGCTGGAAGGTAAGGAAGTCAGCGATGATTTTCTCGCCAAAGGTATCCAGCTGCTGGTCGATGGTCACGACCCGGATGTGGTGCGCACCCTATTAAATAAAGAAAAGAAGTTATCCACCGATCGTCACGATTTGGGGGCCTCCATCTTTTTGGCATTGGGTGATGTTGGCCCGGCAATGGGCATGATTGGTACTCTGATTGGTCTGGTTGCCATGCTCGCCAACATGGACGATCCAAAATCCATTGGCCCGGCAATGGCGGTTGCCCTCTTAACCACCCTGTACGGCGCCATGATGGCGACCATGTTCGCCCTTCCCATTTCCGACAAATTAACCCTGCGCATGAATGAAGAAGATCGTCTCAAATCGATGATCATTGATGCCCTGTTAGCGATTCAGAGTGGTCAGAATCCACGGGTGATCGAAACCATGCTGCAATCCTATATTCAGGAAGGGAAACGGGTTTCTTCAGAATAAGACACTCTGAGCCGATACCCTAAGTAACTGCCCATAAACGCTGATATTGATGTAACAAGCTGAGAAATTTATGTCTGCCGAAGAAGAAGAGTGCCCCCCCTGTCCCGCCGGGATACCGGCCTGGGTAATGACATTCGCCGACCTGATGTCGCTGCTGATGTGTTTCTTCGTTCTGTTGCTGTCGTTTTCAGAAATGGACGCGTTGAAATTCAAACGACTGGCCGGTGAATTGCGTGAAGCGTTTGGTGTGCAGACACTGATTAACGTCAGTGATCCGCCGAAAGGAACATCGGTGATTGCACGGCATTTCAGCCCGTCGATTCCGGAACCGACACCGATCAATGAAATCCGCCAGAAAACCAGTGATATTACGAAGAGTTCACTGGAAGTACTGTGTCAGGATGAAGTCACCCAGCAGGAAGAATCTCAGGGCGATGAAGGCAAACTCACCCGTGAAGTTGTGGTGAAAAGCAGCGAAGTGGACAGTCAGGCAACCGAACAGGAAGCACTGGAAATGGCCGCCAAGCTGGAGGATGAAATTGCTGAAGGTCAGGTAGAAATCGAGACCTCTGGCAAAAAAATTATTATCCGCATCCAACAACGAGGCGCCTTCCGTTCTGGTTCAGACTATATCGAAGATCGGTTTTTACCGGTGATCGACAAAATCCGTGAAGTTCTGGTAACAGTCCCGGGAAAAATTTCGGTGGAAGGCCATACCGATAATATCCCCATTCAGGGTGGACGTTTTCGCTCAAACTGGGGTCTGTCGACTGCACGTGCAGCGGCATTCGCGGAAGAATTATTTATTGCCCCGGAAATGGATGAAAACCGTTTTCAGATTGTTGGTCACGCAGACAAAGTACCACTGGTTGAGAATGACAGTCCGGAAGGTCGGGCGCGTAACCGTCGGGTAGAAATTATTATTCTGCGCAAACGTGAAAACGATGATGATGACAAGCCGGAAATTCAGGCCGACGATAACCGTGTCGAAGATGCGTTAAATGCAAGGCCGGAGGACTTTGAGTTAAGTCCAAATGAAATTTTTTAAACCTTTGCAGAACACAAGGGTTGAGCCATACAGGAAAACAATAACGTGATGGAAGATAGACGCCGATTTTTTCGTCTTGATGACGAAGTCATACTGGATTTTGAAACGCTCAGCCGGGAAGACGTTGCGGCATGGCGCGAAAGCCATCAGCAAAAAAAAGATGAAATTGCCCAGCTGGAACAGGAAATAGGCACCCATATCAGCCAGCTGCGTTCACAAAACCCAACCATGGGTCGTTTGCTGGAGCTGTTTAATCAGAAAATTAATATGCTGGGTGCCAGCCACTTACCGGGAACCAGTGAGCGCGACCTGAGTGCGACTGAAGCCCGCACCCGAATTAACCTGAGTGCTTGTGGTATGGCGTTCCACACCTATGAAAATGTGGAAAAGGAAGACCATTTATTACTGCATATGCAACTGAAGCCTTCCAACACCGAGTTATCATTAACCGGGCGTGTGGTATCAATCGAAAAAGCCTCACAGCCGGATGAGCAAAATCTGGTGCGTATCGACTTCCATGATTTAAAAGAATCGGAACAGGAAGTACTGATTCAGCATTTATTCCAACTGCAGAACCGCCATCTGAAGTTGCGCAGTGAAGATTCGGCGAATGATGAGTAACTACCACTCACCTGCCCCCGATAAGGGTCGTGACACTATTCAAGAAGCCGAGCCTGTGAAGCTTTTCTGTAGCAACAGCAGGATGCTGTGACCACCCGGCAGGCACAGGGATGTGCCTTCGGGGTGGCGGAAGAAAAATTTGCCAGGTTCGGATTCGCTTCAACTTTCGTTCCGACGCCAACTTAAACCCCCGACGCCAACTTAAACCCGCTATAATTGCCCTTTTCACTCTGAGTAATCCCCATGTCTGGCCCTCGCGTTTTCTCTGAGCAACCACTGGCACTCAACCGAACCATTACTCTCGACGACGTGGCTGTTGGCCATGTGATTCGGGTATTACGTCTGAATGATGGCGATGCGATTCGGGTGTTTAATGGCGACGGCCATGAATACGCCGCACAGCTATGTGATGTCAGCAAAAAACACGCGAATGCTCAGATTACCGATATTTTAAAAAGCGACGAGCCAACACCTTTGGCCTTACATCTGGGCCAGGTCATTTCCAAAGGCGACCGGATGGATTTCACCATCCAGAAAGCAACGGAACTGGGTATTCAGGAAATCATGCCGTTATGGAGTGAGCGTTGTGAAGTGAAATTAAAAGGCGATCGGCTGGAGAAAAAACTGGCGCATTGGCGACGTGTCGCCATTTCAGCTTGCGAACAATCCGGGCGCAACCATGTTCCTGTGATTCATACTCCCGTGCATTTTTCCCAGTGGTGTGAAAGCACAAACACCGAGTTAAAGTTCACTCTGCATCCGCACAAACAAAAGCCGCTGAGTGATTATTCCCAACCCACCAGTCTGGCGTTGTTAGTCGGACCGGAAGGCGGCTTCAGCGAAACCGAAGTACAGCAAACCTTTGATGCCGGGTTTGCCGGATTAACGTTAGGGCCACGCGTCTTGAGAACTGAAACCGCTGCCTTAGCAGCGCTCAGTGTGTTTCAGTTCCAGTGGGGGGATTTTTAACCGCTGTTAAAAATCCGACAGCATATTTCTCAGGCTCGAGAGTGTTTCCTGCCCTCGCTGCTTCTGCTCTTCAGCGGAGGCTTCATCACGGCCTTCCCAGGTAATATCGTCCGATGGTAATTCATCCAGAAAACGGGAATGTGTTGTCGAAACCGCTTCGCCATATTGGCGGCGTTTGCCTGCATAGGTAAGCGCCAGCGTTTGTTTCGCACGGGTAATGCCCACATACATCAAACGTCGCTCTTCTTCGATGGTATCGGCTTCGATGCTGTTACGGTGCGGCATTAATTCCTCTTCCATACCCATGATATAAACATGAGGAAATTCCAGACCTTTTGAAGCATGCAACGTCATCAACTGAACCTGATCGGTTTCGTCTTCCTGCTCCTGCTGCTCCATCATATCGCGCAGAATTAATTTACCCACAGCATCTTCAATGGTGAGTTCGTCACCCACCTCTTCCGCCTGATCAACCATTTTGTTGATCGAATCAATCAGGAACCAAACATTTTTCATGCGCCGTTCGGCCTGATTTGGCGTGCCAGAATTTTGTAATAAATACCCTTCGTAGTCGATATCAGAAATCATTTCTTTGATCGCGGCCACCGGATCATCGGTGTAGGCATTTTTGGTGATATTTTCCAGCCAGTGACCAAAACGACGCAGGCGATCAACCGCCTTGGGCATTAATACTTGCTCAAGACCCATTTCAGTCGTGGCGGACATCATCGAAATACCACGCATGGCAGCGTATTCACTGAGCTTTTCAATAGTCGTCGGGCCAATCTCACGCCGAGGTGTATTAATAATCCGTAAAAAAGCCGCATCATCGCTGGGATTAATTAATAGCCGTAAATAACCCATAATATCTTTAATCTCATTACGGCCAAAAAACGACTGCCCACCGCTGAGTTTATAAGGCACCTGATAGGCCTGTAACTTCATTTCAATCGCGCGTGACTGGTGGTTTCCACGATATAAAACAGCGAAGTCTTTATAGCCACAGCCATAACGCATACGTCGCTCTACAATTTCAGTAGCAATGCGTTCTGATTCCACTTCATCGTTGCGACATTTCAGAATACGAATTTGATCGCCGTAACCTTTATCCGACCACAACTTTTTTTCGAATTCGTGTGGATTATTATCGATCACTTTGTTGGCCGCATTCAGAATCAAACCGGTAGAACGATAATTCTGCTCAAGCTTTACTAGCTTTAACGTCGGAAAATCTTTTTTTAATAACGATAAATTTTCAGGTTTAGCACCACGCCAGGCATAAATAGATTGGTCGTCGTCACCGACTACCGTCAGCCCGGTTCGATTGCCCACCAGCATTTTTACCAATTCATATTGGCTGGTATTGGTATCCTGATATTCATCAACCAATAAATAACGGATTTTTTTCTGCCAACGTGACAGCACCTCTTCGTGTTTCATAAACAACAACGTAGGCACCATAATCAGATCATCAAAATCGACCGCGTTATAGGCTTTGAGCATCCGTTGATAAACTTCATAGGTCTGAGCAATCAACATCTCCTGTGGGCTTTGTGCCATGTTGATGGCAGCCTGAGGTTCAATCAGATCATTTTTCAGATTTGAGATGGCGTTTTGTACCAGCTCGATCATGTCACCATCATCGCCATGCTCGCGGTGCATCACATCACGAATAATGCCTTTGCAGTCGTCCTGATCAAGAATGGAGAAACCGGGTTTGTAGCCAGCGCTTTTGTTTTCAAAACGAATGATATTCAGGCCCAGGTTGTGGAAGGTCGATACCGTCAGACCTTTTGCACCACCTTTCCCGACCAGAGAACCAACCCGCTCTTTCATTTCCCGCGCGGCCTTATTGGTAAAGGTTACCGCCGCAATATGATGTGGCTTGATGCCACAGCTACCAATCAGGTAGGCAATTTTTCGGGTAATCACTGAAGTCTTACCAGAACCCGCACCAGCAAGCACTAACAAGGGGCCATCAATGTACTTGGCGGCTTCACGTTGACGGGGGTTCAGCTGGCTTAAATCGACCACAGGTTCCTCAGGGATTAATCAGAGAGACATTACAAAAGCGGCATTCTAACAGCCAGCCGTCATGATGAAATCCCTATTTTCAGCCTTAATTCGTACAACTTCTGAACAGCTCATGCCAGTTGTTCCGGTTTGTTCAGTATTTCTTATGATTAAGGAAGACAGGTGTTGCATTTTGACCTATAACTAATAGGGCTAACCTTTATTAATTTATGGATTTAACAACAAACGCGTAGCAGAAAAACCAACCGCTGCGCTCTGGGATTTTAATGGCTTCAACCGCAACTGAGACAGGTTTACGACTGCTTCTGATTGGCCGCCATCAGGATGAGCTACAAAAGATTCAGAACAATTTGTCTGACCATCCGCGCAGTGCCGACTGGCAGTGCCAATACCAGCCGGATTATCCCATTAATACCAACAACTTTGACTTGGTTATTGTCCATTTTTTAAGCAATGATGCCGATCTGTTATCCCAGTGGCGACATACCACCATCAACCAGCCCGTTCTCTTTATCGCGCCGGACACCATGGAGCAGCTATTGCCTGACGAGGCACACTGGCTACCAACCCACTTATGCAATAGCCAACACCTGGTAGACGCCTGCGAAGCGATTCAACAGGAAGTACAACATAACTCCAGTGAACCCTTACAGCGTGACGCTTTTTTTTCTCAGTTCCGCCATTGGATGAATCATGCCCCCGATGGTCTGTATCTCAGGGTTCTGCAATGCCGTTGGTTATCAGCCACGGATGATGAACAAACGCCATGGGCTGTTCGTCATCGTGTGCAACAAGAGTTTGAGCAAACCATTCTTAGCCGGGTTCCGGCAGATGCCATGATCGGCCGTATTCTTGATGATCAGCTCATTGTGGTCGGAAAAGATTATTACTCCCTGCAGTCTGACTGGTTCCCGAAACGCTGTGAAAGTGAAGGTAATGCCTGGATGGTGTACAGCAGCTCGGTACTGCAATTGAATGAATTCAGTGCCTTAAGCAGCGTGTTGCAGGAAGGGGTTCAACAAATTGCCCGTGAGCGCTTGGTGCAGGAAGCACAATTCGACTGGCAGCCGCAAAGCAACAGTTTGAACTTATATGAAGGCTTGCACCTGGCTTTACAACGGGATGAGTTTTTCCTCGAGTTCCAACCTCAGTTTGATGGCCAAACCGGTGTCTGGACGGGGGCTGAAGCCTTACTTCGCTGGCAACATCCAACTTTAGGGGTTATTCCGCCGACCGTTTTCATTCGCGAAGCTGAAAATGCCGGGTTGATCCAGGCATTAGGGCATTGGGCGTTGCGTGAAACCATTCTCGCCTGGGGAGAAATACAGCGCCGTTTCGACACCCCGGTGCGTATGGCAGTGAATGTTTCATTTCCGGAAATTGCCGACCCTTATTACGCCTATCAGGTGCTGGATTTATTAGCACAGCTGGAGATGCCACCACACTTCCTTGAACTGGAGCTGACCGAAACCGCCATGATGCGTGATACCAGTGTCTCGCTGATGAACTTAAAAACCTTACAAGCAGCGGGTATTCATATTGTGCTGGATGACTTTGGTACCGGATTTTCTTCGTTATCACATCTCAGTGATTTACCCATTACCGGCATCAAGCTCGATCGTGCTTTTGTCACTCCGATGGCCGAGCAAGGCCCACAATCACATATTGTGACCACCATGCTGGATCTGGCGAAACGACTGAATTTAGAAACCACTGCCGAAGGTATTGAAGACAAGCAATGCCTGGAGTTGGTGCAGAAGTTAGGGTGTGATCGTATTCAGGGTTATATCTATTCTCGCCCACTAGCCTTGACGGCACTGCTGGAACAGGCTGAATCCGGCTTCAGCGCTCAGGATTTTAACCAACGCAGCTTATTCTGAACTCAGGCCCGTTGCACCACTATTCCTGTACTTCTATTTCTGCAAATAGCGATCAATCGTGCGGTAGCTTAATGCTTCCAACAAATGCGGCCGCTCGATACTTTCTCTGACCTGCAAATCCGCAATTGTACGGGCGATTTTTAACACCCGGTGATAGGCACGTGCCGATAAATTCAGTGTCTCAATGGCGGCTAACAGCCACTCCCGATCATTTTCCTGCAAGGCGCACACCTGATCACGGATATCGCCGCCCAATTCAGCATTAATACATCCCTGTCGCTGTAACTGGCGTTCGCGCGCCTGCATCACTCGCTGCTGAACCGTTTGGGTTGAGTCTCCTTGTGCGGCTTGTTGCAACATCGCGGTTGGGATCGGCGGCACTTCCACATGCAGGTCAATCCGATCTAATAATGGCCCGGATGCCTGCCCCTGATAACGTCGGATCTGATCAGTCGAACATTGGCAACGCCCGGAAGGATCGCCAAAATAGCCACACGGACAGGGATTCATGGCAGCGATCAGCTGAAAATTTGCCGGATAGGTCATAGAGCGGTTGGCGCGACTGATCACAATACGGCCGCTTTCTAATGGCTCACGTAATACGTCCAACACTTTGCGACTGTACTCCGGCAGTTCATCGAGGAATAACACACCACCATGGGCCAGCGAAATTTCCCCGGGCTTGGGTTTACCACCGCCGCCCACCAATGCCACACCCGAAGCCGTATGGTGCGGGGACCGAAAAGGGCGGACGCGCCACTGCTTTTGCCAATCGTGTTGCTGATTAGAAATTGAATAAATTGAGGCCGATACCAGCGCCTCCTCCTCTGACATCGGCGGCATAATACCCGGCAAACGGCTGGCTAACATGGTTTTGCCAGTCCCCGGAGGGCCAATAAACAGCAGGTTATGCTGGCCAGCAGCAGCGATCTCTAACGCCCGCTTGGCTTGTGGCTGGCCACGCACATCGAGCAAGTCCGGCATCAGCGGATTTTTCTCGATATGGGCGGCATCAATCGGCACGATATCGCGCAGGCTATCCTGCCCCTGCAAGTATGCCGTAACCTCCAACAAAGAACTGGCAGCATAAAACTGCCCGCTGGTGCATAACGCGGCTTCTTCTGCGTTGGATTCGGGCAGCACCAAGCGCTGCTCCGACTTGGCCGTCTGCAACGCCGCCGGTAATACCCCGGGAATCGGTTGTAGTTCACCGTTTAGTGCCAGCTCGCCAATAAATTCGTGGCCTTCCAGGCGCTTTTCAGAAACCTGTTCTGAGGCCACTAAAATACCCAGCGCAATCGCCAGATCATAACGGCCACCGTCTTTGGGTAAGTCGGCCGGAGCCAGGTTGATGGTGATGCGTTTAGCGGGAAATTCAAAGCCGCTGTTCAGAATGGCGGAGCGCACCCGGTCTTTACTTTCTTTCACAGCGGTTTCTGGTAAACCCACTAAACTCAGAGAAGGTAAACCACTGGAGAGATGCACCTCAACATAAACACGAGGGGCATCGATACCTAATTGGGCACGGGTATGAATTCGGGCGAGTGACATAAGCAATCCTTTGCGGGTCATCAAAGTGAAACAAAATAACCGTTTAACCCAAAGACTAAGCCAGTCATGATGGTCGCCATAGGTTTATACTGCTCAGATTAAACTTTTTTCTGATCTGTACAGTCAGATTGTTTTTCGCTTCAACGTTTATTCAGGAAACCACTATGCCGGATCTTCGACGCTCGACCTCAGGCATTGCCAGCACACTGGCCATATTAGTGTTAACCGCTTGCGGAGGCGGTGGTGGCTCTTCTTCCGGAGGGTCAATATTTGATGATCCGGAAACCCCCGGGGCTGCCACTTTCACGATCAGTGGCCAGATTACGGTTCCGGCTCTGACCTTTGTCGATGGCGATATCAACGATATTTTTGCGCCACTGCGCAGTAATGACACTCCTGCCAGCGCACAAACCATCACCAACGTCGCAACCGTACAAGGTTTTGCATCTGCACGTGGGACAGGTGGTGACGCTCAGATTGAGCGCTTTGTTGACCGTGCCGATGTGGATGATTATTACCGGGTGTCGTTACGCCAGGGGCAAGTTGTTCGCCTGAAAATTGTTGATGCCAGCTCCAGTTCATTTGGCGATGACAACGACGATCTGGACTTGTTTTTATTGCCAACGTCACCGGATTGTCAGGTAAATAACGACGGCACTAAAGTCTGTACGGATAGCCAGATCGGCTTCGACATCAACAACCGCGAGCAAAGCGAAGAAAGTATTACTGTGCCGCAAGACGGTGAATATCTGGTCAATGTTTATGCTTTTGCAGGATCGTCCAAGTATGTCCTGACGATCAGCGAACCAACCTCACAAGTGGCTGGATTCGCAGATTTTGTACCGGGCCAGGCTTTGGTTGCTTACAACACTCAGCCCGTTGCTAGTGCCTTTGGCATGTCACAGCAACAGCTGGCAAGTGGTGAAGGAACCGAATGGCCGGTTGTAATGGATCTGAACGCCAGTGCGGCACAAGCACGATTACAAACGACGGCTTCAGCCAACCAGCAAGACCCGTTAAAAACCTACAACGAATCCCTGTATGAACGCCGTCAGACACTGCTCGACATTAAACGTATGGCACAACAAACGGGCGTTCGTTACGCCGAGCCCAACTACATCCGTTATCCACAACGAGTTCCGAACGACCCTGGCTACAGCCTGCAGTGGCATTACCCGGCAATTAATCTGCCACAAGCCTGGGATCTTTCGATTGGTGATGAAAACGATGTGATTGTTGCCGTATTAGATACCGGTATTCTGATCAATCACCCAGACTTTGCATCGAAGTTAGAGTCAGGTTATGACTTTATTTCAGACGCTGGTAATGCCCGGGATGGCAATGGTATTGATAGCAACCCGGACGACCCGGGTGATAACCCATCACGGGGCCGGAGTTCTTGGCATGGAACTCACGTTGCCGGCACCATTGCCGCAGCCTCCAACAATGGTAGCGGCGTGAGCGGTGTCAGCTGGGGCGCGAAGATTATGCCGATCCGGGTACTTGGACAAAGCGGTGGCTTATCATCCGATATCATCCAGGGTTTGCGTTATGCCGCCGGGCTGAGTAACAACAGTGGCACGGTGCCAGCACGTAAAGCACAGATTGCCAACCTGTCCTTGGGCGGCCCCGGCTTTTCCCAGGCGGAACAGCAGGCTTACACGGCCATTCGTAACAGCGGCATGATCATTGTTGCCGCGGCAGGTAACGAGTCAACCTCAACCCCGAGCTATCCTGCGGCATACGACGGCGTAGTCTCTGTGAGTGCAACCGATGCCAGTCGTGCGCTGGCACCCTATTCCAACTTTGGTAACACCATTGATGTCGCAGCCCCAGGGGGCAACCTGGGCGTCGATGTTACCAGCGATGGCCGCCCAGATGGCGTATTAAGCACTTTGGTCGATGACCAGAGCGGCCAACGTGAAGCTTCCTTCGGCTTTTTACAGGGAACGTCGATGGCTGCTCCACACGTTGCCGGTGTCATTGCATTGATGAAATCAGTTTACCCGGCGTTAACACCAGCGTTATTGGACTCTTTACTGAGCAGTGGAAGACTGACGAATGACCGCGGAGCCAGTGGCCGTGACAACTCGTTTGGTCATGGTGAAATTGATGCCTTTAAAGCCGTGCTAGAAGCAAGAAGCCTGGCCAATGGCGGCACCCCGCCACCGCTGCCGTTATTACTCCAGCCATCTCAGTCAGCACTGACGTTTGCCACCAGCGGCAATCAAACATTCACGGTCACGAATGTTGGTGGTAATGTCCTCACAGGTATAAACGCTTCGGTTAATGCCGACTGGTTATCAGTGGCTCTGACAACCGATAATGGCAATGGCCTTGGAACCTACACCGCCACTGTTAATACCACTGGTTTAGCTGACGGTATTTATTCAGCAGCAATTCGCTTAAGTCCTACGGTCAGTGACAGCAGCTCTCCAGCCGATTTAATCATTAATGTTTCATTGGCATTAAATGTCGATACGAATAGTGGTGGCGAGTTAACCCAGCAATACATTATTGTGATTAATGCCGAGACTAACGAACAAGTCAGCAGCTTTGCTGCTCAGCCGGATGGTAATTATCGGGTTACCGGGTTAGCCGCAGGAAGTTATCGCCTGTTAGCTGGCTCGGATATCGACGCTGATAATGTTGTGTGTGACTCAGCAGAAACCTGCGGTGCGTATCCGATTTTAGGGTCGCCGCAGGCGGTTGAAATCAGCAATGCTAATGTCACGGGCATTGATATCCCGGTTCAGGTTGCCTCTGGTGGAAGTGTATCGGCCGCGGCGGTTTCCGACAAAACAACTTCGAAAACTGTTGATCCAGCCATATTGAAGAGCAACGGAAAAGTGTTGGCTCGTTAGCCTCAGGCCTAAATAATAAAAGCGTATAAAAAAGCACGATAAACACAGCGTTTATCGTGCTTTTTTATGGCCGTTTTCAATAATATTGACAGCACCTAACAGGCTGCTAAGGCAGAAAACCAATCTCTCTGCCATGTAAGGTACCAAAATACAAACCGTCACTTTCCGGCTGAACTGAGGTAATTTCACCAATCGCAACCGCGGCCTGATCGTGCAGGCTCTGCACAATATTACCCTCTTTATCCAGCTGCACCACAAAGCCATAAGCCGGAGGAACCGGAGCCATGTCTTTAGGCAGTTTGGCCAGCTGATTTTTCACCCAGGGAAGCGGATGTATTTTATCGACCAACTGGCTGCGTGGCGCAAAAATCGCCAGCCAGAACGAGCCATTTTTATCCGTCGCAATACCATCTGGAAAGCCCGGTAATTTATCCAGAAAAGTATCTTTTTGTCCGGCTTTTTCCCCGCTCAACCAGATACGGCTGATCTGATATGCAAAGGTTTCATTCACCAACACAAAGCTCTGATCTTTGGCAACCGCAACGCCATTGGCAAAAAATAAATCATCAGCCAATAGTGTCAGTGCTTTTGTGGTTGGATTATATGAAAACAACCGGCCACTGGGCTGAGCATTTAACCCATCAAAAAAATGATCTTTCAGAGAAAACAGTGCACTGGCATCACTGAAATAGATCGTGCCGTCAGCCGCGATATCAACATCATCCACAACACCTAATTTTTCGCCCTGGTACTGATCTACCAGTGTGGATAAATCGTGTTTCGGTGTCAGCTGCAACAATCCTTTTTCACCATCGGCAATAATCAGATTTTGCTGTGCATCAAATGCCAAACCCAGAGGTCGCCCGCCGGTATTGGCTAACACTTCCCAATCACTGTAAGTGCATTTGCGTAAAATATCGCCATTTTCAACACCGGTGTAAACACAGTTTAAAACATCCACAGCAATGTCTTCACCGCCACGCATCCCCGCAGGCAGAGTCGTTAATTGTGTTGCTTGTAACGCATCATTAGGCGCTAACACACCATTCATGGCTAAGGAACGTGAAGGTTGAAAGGCTTTGGAGTCAATCGGAGAGGGGTAAGCAATTGCACCCGCAATCACAATGATCAGAATAACGAATAGTTTCCACATAACAGCTCCGCTGTGTTTCAGTGACATACAAAAAAGCTCAGGGAATGCCTGAGCTTTTAGTGGCACGGTCGAATATAACAGGCTTACACCAACAAATAACCACCATCGACATTAATCGCAGTACCGGTTGTGTAAGAAGACGCATCAGACGCTAAATACAATACGGTGCCAGCCATTTCTTCTGGTATTGCCATTCGTTTCATCGGGATATGCATCATCGCCTGTTTCAGGATGGCATCGTTGGTGGTTAATGCCGAAGCGAATTTGGTGTCGGTCAGGCCTGGCAATAAGGCATTCGCACGAATACCCATTTGTGCACATTCTTTGGCGAAGGTTTTGGTCATCGAAATAACCGCTGATTTTGTGATGGAGTAAATCCCCTGAAAATCGCCAGGAATTACACCATTCACCGATGCCACATTAATAATGCTGCCACCGCCACTCTTCTTCATCAGCTTGCCGCCCAATGACGACATAAAGAAATAACCACGAATATTCACATCAACGGTTTTTTGAAAAGCCGCTAAGTCGGTATCTAACACATGGCCAAAATAAGGGTTGGCTGCCGCGTTATTCACCAAAATATCAAGTTTGCCATGCTGCTCTTCAATTGTTTTAAAACACGCTTCCACCTGATCCATCTCACCGATATGGCAGGCTAAAGCCTCGGCGCTGCCACCAGCCTCTTTAATTTCATCAGCCACTCGCTGGCAGCCATCAATCTTACGGCTGGAAACAATCACATGCGCTCCGGCCGACGCTAATAGCTTGGCAATGCCTTCGCCAATACCACGACTGGCCCCTGTCACCAATGCCACACGGCCAGCAACCGAAAATAATTCTTGAGGATTCATACTATTTATCCTTATTTGATAATGAGGGATTAGCGATAGGTCACAAACTGTGATCCTGCCGTAGCCAGGTGGTGATGTTCATTACAGCTGGCCAGGCTTTTTTTGCCCGAACGGCTATACAATATCTGGCTGATACCCGCGTTTAATAATGTCCAGTTTAAGTCAAAGGCTTTTTGATTGGTTAAATCCAGACAGCGCTGTGCAATGGCCGTTACCGGGCCTCCGGAAGTAAATACCACGGCATCATGACCGTCTAGTTGCTGAATTAAATCATCCAGAGCCTGATTGCAGCGAGTGGTAAAACTTTGCCAGGATTCCTGATAGTCATGGTATTTCCCGGAGGTCCAACGTTCGATGGCCTGGGCAAAAATTTCCTGGAAGGCTTTACGGCGATTGTCCTGTTGCTGTAACCAGCGGCCAAAATTTGCTTTGTCCTGAAATTCCGGGAAAGCGCAGGCAACAACATCATCCGAATCAAATTCGTTAAAGCCAGGCATTTCGCTAATAGCACCCGCATGATGCCAATGCTGTTGAGCACCTTCCATCGTTTCTTTATGGCGCACCATCGCACCATGAACCACACAGGCCGGAGCAATCCCCCGAGCCGACAGCGCCTTTCCTACCAACTCACTTTGTTGCCAACCAAGCTCTGATAGCTGATCGTAATTCAGCTTACCAAAACCAGCTTGCCCGTGCCGAACCAAATAAATACTGGCCATGTTATTTTAAGCCGCTTTTTTTAATAATTCTTTTGCAACGCCAGTTAAGGTAGTGCACCACCAGCCAGAAGTTTTTAAACGCCGGATTATCGGTTTGCTTATGGTGATACCGATAATAAATTTGCTGCACAATAACCGCCAAACGGAAGAGCCCGAAGACTTCGTAAAACGGCCATAGCGATTTATCCAGATTCATTTTCTGGCAGTAATAATCAACAATTTCATCGCGGCTTAACATGCCTGGCAAATGGCTTGGCTGGCGGCGCAAACCACGCATCACAAAGTCGTCATCCGCCTGAACCCAATAAGCTAATGCTCCGCCAAGATCCATCAGTGGATCACCTAATGTCGCCATTTCCCAATCTAAAACGCCAATAATATCGCCTGGATTGGTTGCATCCAGTACCACATTATCCATACGGTAGTCGTTGTGAATAATGCAGGTTTTCACGTCATCAGGCTGGTGCTTTGCCAGCCATGTCATGGTGTGAGTAAAACCCGGGACATTCCAGGTTTTTGACTTCACAAAACGTTTACTCCAGCCCTCAACCTGACGCTGAACATACCCCTGACCTTTGCCCAGATCATCAAGGCCTGCTGCTTGATAATCAACACTGTGCAGATCAATCAGCTTATCCACCACGGATAAACATAAATCACGCGCCTGGGATGTTTCCAGCTTCATACCTTTGGGTAAGTTGCCACGCGGAATGATGCCAACTAATTTTTCCATCACGTAAAAATCACAGTCAATCACACTGTGATCATCACAAAATGCCAGCATCTCAGGGACAAATGGATAAACCGGTTTCAGGCGTGCCATCACATCGTATTCACGCTTCATATCATGAGCACTGGCGGCTTTATGGCCCGCCGGAGGACGACGCAAAATATATTCTTGCCTTGTGCCATCGTTCCCCTTGGTATAACTCAGTTGATAAGTCAGGTTGGACGCACCACCCGAAAATTGTTTTACCTCGGGTAATTCATCCCCCAGATTCAGCCCCTGTGCGTTTAACCAATGATGAACGGCGGCAACGTCAAACGCATCACTGTCGCGTAAGCTTTTGGGTTTATCAATAAATTGTTCGCTCATTTAACGCCCGCTTCTGCATCTTTCTGTAATTGAGTTTTTACATTGGGGTCACGATTTTTTAAGGCTGTGGCAAACTTATCCATTTGCATGCGGAATAACCAGGGAAGATATTTTTTGATAAAATAACCACGGCGCCCGGTTGGGTGAGGGTTACAAATCGCCTGTTTTTTCTGCATCGCCTGGTACGTTGCATCCGCAATATCATCAGCGTTCAGTTCTGATGCCTCAAACACCTTATCTACGAACTTATACATTTGTGGATCCGAGGTACGCATACCTTTATCCAGATTAGTGCGGAAGAACCCCGGACATAATGCCGTACAACCAATACCATACGGCTTTAATTCAAAGTGCAGTGTTTCAGATAAAGCTACCACCGCAGCCTTAGTGGTGTTGTAAGACCCCATACCTGGCGCTTTCATTAATCCGGCCAGAGACGCAACATTAATAAAATACCCGGAGCCCTGTTGTTTCATCATGGGGGTAAAGGTGCGACACCCCAGTGCCACCCCTTTCACGTTAATATCGATGACCCAGTCCCACCAGCCCCAGTCACCCGCTTCAATGCGATCACCGGTAGCAACACCGGCATTGTTAATCACCACATCGATTTGTTGCCAACGCTGAGCGACTTCATCACGCAAAGTATTCCACTGCGTTTCACTGCGCACGTCGAGGTTGTAAATCCAACCCGTGCCGCCGGCTTGTTTAACCAGCTGCAGCGTTTCCTGAGAGCCTTCGTCATTAATGTCGGCAATACAAATATCGCTGCCGGTTTTGGCAAAGCGCAGTGCCAACGCCCGGCCTAAGCCCGATGCAGCTCCTGTGATTAATACGTTTTGTGTCATGATTTTTATCCTGATCGTGCGCTGTTCTGCTTTTTTCTTACGATTTGGTTATGGCTATTCCGTTTATGAAAGGCCGGTTAATTACGATTTTTCGGCAGCAAAACCACGATATTTGGCCAGTTCAAACTTGGCAATCAAACCACGATGCACTTCATCCGGGCCATCCGCCAGACGAATCGCCCGTGCAGCCATAAAAATAGCTGACAGCGGATAGTCATCGGATAAACCACCACCACCATGAATCTGCATGGCTGCATCGGCGATGGCCTGTGCCATATTCGGAGCAACCACTTTAATTTGCGAAATTTCACTCATAGCGGCCATTGCGCCAACGTTATCAATCATCCAGGCAGCTTTGAGTACCAGCAGACGTGCTTGCTCAATATTCATTCGGGCATTGGCAATAATGTCGCGGTTGCCACCCAGATTGGCCAACGGCTTACCAAACGCCACTCGGGATACGGCACGCTGACACATCAGCTCTAATGCGCGCTCAGCACCACCAATCATGCGCATGCAGTGGTGAATTCGGCCAGGGCCTAAGCGGCCCTGTGCAATCTCAAAGCCACGGCCCGGGCCGGCAATCACGTTCGACAATGGTACGCGCACATTGGTAAAGCTGATTTCACCATGGCCAAACGGCTCATCGTAATGACCAAACACCGGCAACATGCGCTCGATTTTTACCCCCGGCGCATCCATTGGGAATAACACCATCGAATGTTGTTGATGACGGTTTGCTTCCGGGTTGGTCAGCCCCATAAAAATACCGACTTTGCAGTTCGGGTGACCAATGCCGGTGCTCCACCACTTACGGCCATTTAATACAATTTCATCGCCTTCAACGACGGCTGTTGCTGCCATATTGGTAGCATCGGATGAAGCAACGTCCGGCTCCGTCATACAAAATGCAGAACGGATTTCACCGGCCATTAATGGCTTCAGCCATTGCTCCTGCTGTTCCGGCGTGCCGTATTTTTCAAGCACTTCCATATTGCCGGTGTCGGGGGCGTTACAGTTAAAAATTTCTGAGGCAATCTGAGAACGGCCCATCAATTCAGCCAGCGGTGCGTATTCCAGATTGCTCAGGCCTACGCCGTGTTCTTCATTTGGGAAAAACAGGTTCCACAAACCCGCGGCTTTGGCCTTGGCTTTCAGCTCTTCGATGACAGGCAACACCACCCATGAATTATCCAGACTATGCAGCTCACGCAGGTATTCGTCTTCGATTGGCTCAATTTCGGTCGCCATGAAGTCTTTGACGCGTTGAATGTACTCTTGCGCTTTAGCGGAATGTTGAAAATCCATAGTCTGAATCCTGTGAAGTAATCAAAAAGAGGGTTACGGATTTCACCGTAACGAATGGATTCAGTGTAGGGATTGGCTCGAAATGAAAGAAATGAATGTTTTGAATGTAAAACCATTCACCCGAAGAATAATATCGAACAGCGATTATTCTTCGGGCAACCGATTTTCAGCTAACAGAGATTCGGTTAATCCTGCAACCTTAGCTTAGAAGTCGCACTATCCAGCGAGTCCGCATCGGTTTCCGAGCCCAGTTTAATCATCAGACGCAGGTCGTTTGGTGAGTCCGCATGAGCAATGGCATCTTCATAAGTGATTTCACCCTGCTCGTATAACGCGTACAACGCCTGATCGTAGGTTTGCATGCCCACTTCGTTGGATTTACGCATCAGCGGTTTTAACTCGTGCACTTCACCTTTACGAATTAAATCCGACGCCAGCGGTGTATTAATTAACACTTCAATTACCGCCCGACGGCCACGGCCATCCGGGGTCGGAATTAATTGCTGGGCAACAATCGCTTTTAAGTTGAGCGATAAGTCCATCCAGATCTGACCGTGACGCTCCGACGGGAAGAAGTGAATCACCCGCTCCAGTGCCTGGTTAGCGTTATTGGAGTGCAAGGTCGCCAGACATAAGTGACCGGTTTCAGCGAAGGTAATGGCGTGCTCCATGGTGTCCGCCGAGCGCACCTCACCAATCATGATGACATCCGGAGCCTGACGCAGGCAGTTCTTCAGGCCAACCTCAAACGTCTCGGTATCCAGCCCCACTTCCCGCTGCGTGACAATGCAGCTTTCGTGTTGGTGAATAAATTCGATTGGGTCTTCAATGCTGAGAATATGCCCTTTGGAGTTGCGATTACGATAACCAATCATCGCCGCCAGCGAGGTCGATTTACCGGCACCGGTGGCACCAACAAATAAAATCAGGCCACGCTTAGACATCGACAAATCTTTGATAATGTCGGGCAAGCCAAGCTGATCCAGACTTGGAATCCGGGTTTCGATACGCCGCAGTACCATGCCAGCCACATTACGCTGATAAAACGCGGAGGCCCTGAAACGGCCAATACCACTGGCGTTGATGGCAAAGTTGAGTTCTTTTTTCTCTTCGAACTCGTCCTGCTGTTTGCTGTTCATCAAACCCAGAACAATATCCCGGGTTTGCTCAGCGCCCAGTGCGTTTTTGGTCAGCGGCATAATGCTGCCATGCACTTTCATCGACGGTGGAACGCCGGCTGTAATAAACAGATCTGAGGCGCCTTTTTCCACCATCAGGCGCAAAAACTTATCCATAGCCATGGAGAGTTACCTTTCTTATCTATCCTTATCTATATCCATCGTCAGCGTCAGAAGTTATCCGGCACTTTAGCTTTTTCACGGGCAGTATCGCGGGTAATCAGGCCTTTTTGCACCAGATTTTGTAACGATTGATCCATCGTGGTCATGCCATAGGCACCACCGGTCTGGATAGCAGAATACATCTGCGCCACTTTATCTTCACGAATCAGGTTACGAATCGCCGGAGTACCGACCATGATTTCGTGAGCCGCCACACGACCACCGCCACTTTTCTTCAGCAGTGTCTGAGAGATCACGCCCTGCAGAGATTCAGACAACATCGAACGCACCATGGCTTGTTCTTCGGACGGGAACACGTCAACAATCCGGTCAATGGTTTTAGCTGCCGAGCTGGTATGCAACGTACCAAACACCACGTGACCGGTTTCGGCTGCAGTTAACGCCAGACGGATGGTTTCCAGGTCTCGCATCTCGCCCACCAAAATCACATCTGGGTCTTCCCGCAGGGCAGAACGCAGCGCTTCGTTAAAGCCCAGGGTGTCACGGTGTACTTCCCGTTGGTTAATCAGGGATTTCTTCGATTCGTGCACAAATTCGATCGGATCTTCTACCGTCAGGATGTGGTAATACTTACTTTCGTTAATGTAATCCAGCATCGCCGCCAGCGTGGTCGACTTACCCGAACCGGTTGGTCCAGTTACCAGCACAATACCTTTATGGGTATCTGCCAGGTCTTTAAACACCTGACCCATGCCGAGCTGGTCCATGGTCAGTACTTTGGAAGGAATGGTCCGGAATACCGCGCCAGCACCACGGTTATGGTTAAAGGCGTTTACCCGGAAACGCGCCACGCCCGGCACTTCGAAGGAGAAGTCAGTCTCAAGGAATTCTTCAAAATCCTTACGCTGCTTATCGTTCATGATGTCATATACCAGACCGTGTACTTCTTTATGGCCCAGCGACGGCAGATTAATACGACGCACATCGCCGTCAACACGAATCATAGGGGGCAGGCCTGCCGACAGGTGTAAGTCGGACGCGCCTTGCTTCGCGCTGAACGCCAACAGTTCGGTAATATCCATTCACTTCTCCTCAGAAAAATCGTTTGGCCAGCAACAGCGCCTGGCCGATGGTCATCATAATACGGCAAAGTGACCAGGTTGTGTGTGTCGAGTTACTCACCAGCAACGTCTCCCAACCTGATCAGTGTTCTGCAATCACTCACAACGCCCTTGTAGCTGCAACGACATCTACAACAGCAACGACAAGCACTGACAATGTCATTGGCGCTGAGCGGTTTGCTTATATATCATCAGCCTAGCACCACAATTCAGTTTCATTGCTAAAACAAGCCTTTGTCATGTCTACTCTTGAACAACACTATCAGCAGGTTAGCCAGCGCTTACAACAAGCCTGTGATCAGTCCAAACGAGCACCTCAAACGGTCAAGCTGTTGGCGGTCAGCAAAACCAAACCCGCTACGATGGTTGAAACGATCTATCAGCAGGGCCAGCGCAGTTTTGGTGAAAACTATCTGCAGGATGCTCAGGAGAAGATTGACGCCCTGCAACATTTAACTGATATCGAATGGCACTTTATTGGCCCGATTCAGTCGAATAAAACACGGCCGATTGCCACCCACTTTCATTGGGCGGAGACGGTGTGTCGCGACAAGATCGCCCAGCGGCTGAATGATCAGCGCCCGGCTGATATGCCGCCGCTCAATGTACTGCTGCAAATCAACATCAGCGGTGAAGATCAGAAGGCCGGTATTCACCCAGATGAGGTCGATCAGCTGGCGGCATTGGTTGCACAGTTGCCCAACCTCTCATTACGTGGCGTGATGTGTATTCCGGAAAATACTCAGGATGATGCGGCGTTGGCGCAGCAGTTTCAGGCCATGCAGCGCCTGTTTCAGCGACTGCAACAGAGCTACTCATCGGTCGACACACTGTCGATGGGCATGTCGGCGGATATGGCCTTAGCGATTGCTTACGGCAGTACCGAAGTGCGCATCGGCACCGATATTTTTGGTGCCAGAAGCTGAATACGCTCTACACTCAGATACAAGATACAGATATCAGGTCGGCGTACTTCTCGAGTACTCCGGCCTGTCAATATAAGGAAAACCCATGACACAAATCGCATTTATTGGTGGTGGCAATATGGCCACCAGCATTATTGGTGGCTTAATCAAACAAGGCGAAGCGAACCCGGAGTTGGTACACGTCAGCGATCCAAATGCCGAGCAGGTGGCTCAGTTAAGTGGGCAGTTTGGCATTCAGGGTCATAACGATAACCAACAGGCGATTGCCAATGCCGACGTGGTGATTATGGCGGTTAAGCCGCAGGTGATGAAAGCGGTACTGGAGCCGTTAAAAGCCACCTTGAGCGCACGCCAGCCCATGCTGATTTCCATTGCCGCCGGCATTTCACTCGATTCTCTGGCGCAATGGAGTGGCTGTGATGCCATTGTGCGTTGTATGCCTAACACACCGTCCTTACTTGGCCTTGGCGCAACCGGCTTGTTCGCCACCGAACAGGTATCGCTGGATCAGCGCAATATTGCCGATTCCTTGTTACGCGCTGTAGGAATCAGCGTCTGGGTGCAGAGCGAAGCCGAGATTGATGCCGTAACAGCGGTATCCGGCAGTGGCCCGGCGTATTATTTCCTGTTGATGGAAGCCATGGTTGAAGCTGGTAAAAAACTCGGCCTGAGTGAAGAAACTGCCACCCAGTTAACCCTGCAAACGGCCCTTGGTGCTGGCAAAATGGCAATGGAATCCGATGTAAACCCGGCTGAGTTGCGTCGTCGTGTTACTTCGCCCGGCGGCACCACTGAACGTGCAATTCAGACCTTTGAGGCAGCTCATCTGCGTGACATTGTTGAAGCGGCGTTACAATCAGCCAATGATCGTGCTGGCGAGTTAAGCCAGGAGCTGGCAAATTAATCCGCTTGCTGGTATCAACGCGTTAACAACCATTAAGTCCAAACTCATATAAGCCAAACACAACGGAGTAAGCATGTCTGCTTTATCACAAGTTGGAATGTTATTAGTGAATACCATTGGCAGCATGGTGCTGTTAATTGTGATGCTGCGCTTTTTGCTGCAGCTGGTACGGGCTGATTTCTACAATCCGATTTCGCAGTTTATTGTGAAGTTTACCAACCCGATTCTGATTCCCATGCGTCGTATGGTTCCCAGCATTGCTGGCTTAGATACCGCGTCGTTATTGTTGGCTTACATCGTACAAGTGTTGGTGATGGTTGCCACTCTGATTGTTGCCGGTTCCGGACTGGCTCTGCCCTGGGCCAATATTCTGGTGTGGGCACTGATTGGTCTTCCAGCGCTGATTCTGAATGTGTATTTCTGGGGGTTAATCATTACCGTGATTGCCTCCTGGGTCGCGCCCAATTCCTACAACCCGGCGCTGATTTTAATCAATCAGATTCTGGAGCCAGTGGTGCGTCCGATTCGTGAAAAAATGCCGGACATGGGTGGCATTGATTTATCACCAATTGTGGTATTTCTGGTGATTCAGATTGTTGAGATTATGGTAATCCGCCAGTTAGCGGTGATAACGCAGATGCCTCGTGGCTTAGTGTTTGGCCTTTAACTTTTTTAAAACCAGCTGCGTTGCTGTTTCAGCGTTAAAAACAGACTCATAGTGCTCATTTATTATTTATAAACTGCGCTTCTTCGTCTGTTTTTGCCTTGAATCAGCGACCTCGCAAACGTTTTAAATTTCACCAAAATAGTTAGCCAACCTTTTTACGCGGCGCACTTTTTCCGGTTTTACGGGTTGAGCTGCGCCGTTTTCGTTGGTAACCCCCTTTTGGTTTTTCCATTTTAATACCGGATAAGCCACTGATATCCAGCCCACGGGCATCGTCCACCAGCTGATACAACTCCTGCTGTAATGGCTGCATAAAACTCTGATAATTCAGCTGACGCTCGCTAATAGCATTCAGTTGTTGCTCCCATAAGGCGGTGCGATCCGGCAGTGTGGTAGAAGCGGGTAATACCCGAATCAGAGCCTTCCCCAATTCGGTGGCGCGAATTTGTTTGCCTTCGCGGCGCAAAAACTGACGGGTAAATAACAGTTCAATAATGCTGGCGCGGGTGGCTTCGGTGCCCAAACCGTCGGTTTCTTTTAATACCTTTTGTAATTCTTTATCCGAGACAAAACGATTAATGCCCGTCATCGCAGCCAGCAAGGTGGCATCGGTAAAATGTGTTGGCGGTTGAGTGTGTTTATGAGCGATTTGTCCTTCATGGCACCACAACGCCTGCCCTTGAGTGAGTGGCGGCAACTGGGTCTGATTATGCGGATCATTTTGCTCGTCATCGCCAGACGTGTTTGTTTTTGCCGATGCTTTTTGAGGCATCGCCTGCTTCCAGCCAGGTTTTAATATCTCGCGAGCGTTAGCGCGAAATAAACCACTAGCGATACGAATATCCACTTTGGTATCGGCATATTCAAACGCCGGATAAAACTGCAAACAATACTGGCGCGCAATTAAGCGATAAACGCCCTGTTCCCATTTACCAAGCTTCTCCAGTGAGGTCTGTTTCGCAGTTGGAATAATGGCATGGTGAGCATCCACCTTGGCATCGTTCCAGGCTTTGCTGCGTAACGAAAAGTCGGCATTAGCGACCACCGCAGCCAGCTCACTGGAGTTATTCTGAATCGCAGATGATACCGCCGGAATATCACTCAGATGCTCTTTGGGTAAATAACGGCAATCGGATCTTGGGTAGGTGATCAGTTGGTGTTTTTCATACAACGCCTGACACACATCCAGTACCTGCTTAGCACTCATGCTCAGTGCTTTGGCGGCATCAATCTGTAATGCGGATAAATTGTAGGGCAGCGGTGCAAACTGCTTTTTCTCATTACGCTGAATCGCTTCCACCACGGCAGGTTGCTGCTGAATACGCTGGGCGACGTTTTGCGCCAGCTTCAGATTTAATACCCGACCTTCTTCATCCTGATGCGTGGCACAGGCCTCGCTGGGAAGCCACTTAGCGCTAAATGAAGTAGCTTGATCGGGCGTTAATGCAAGCTGAGCGAACACCTCGTAAAACGGCTTGGAAACAAAGTCGGCAATGTCTTCATCCCGGCGTACCACCAGACCCAACACCGGTGTTTGCACCCGCCCAACGGATAACACTGAGTTAATCCCAGCCTGCCGACCTTTAATACTAAAGCCACGGGTCAGATTAATACCGTACAGCCAATCCGCCCGGGAGCGTGCCAGCGCCGACACCGATAACGCGGCAAAGCCACTGTTCGGCCGTAAACCATTTAAGGCTTTTTTTACTGCGTTTGGGTTAAGGTCAGAAATTAAGCAACGCTGAATCTGCTGCTTACGGGTTTTTGAGACCTTAAGGAAATCGAACACTTCATCAACCAATAGCTGCCCTTCCCGATCCGGATCGCCCGCATGCACCAGCTGATCGGCTTCTTTCACCAGCTTACGTAATACCGACAGCTGTTTTCGGGTTTTCGGTTTTGCCTGTAGCTGCCACTGCTCAGGCACAATAGGTAGGTGATCCAGTCGCCATTGTTTGTACGCCGGGTCATAAGCATCTGGTTCAGCCTGCTCCAGTAAATGACCAATACACCAGCTGACCACATCACCATTGGCGGCACGAATAAACCCTTCGCCTTTATGGTGGGGCTTGGGTAATACCGCGGCAATCGCACGGCCTAAACTGGGTTTTTCAGCAACAAAAAGTCTCATGGCACCAATTTCTACGAAGACTGGTTAACTGTATATAAAAACAGTGTCTAATAAAAGCCTAGACCAATGCCAGAGGATCGGTAGAATCAATAAAAACTCATCGAAAGGAGCTCGCAGTGTCGAATTTTTCAGGAAAAGCTTATGGCATGAATGTCATCACTCCATTGCGGTGGTGGACAGCCATCTGGCAAAAAGTCATTTTCTGGTATGTTGTGTTCACCTTTCCGCGGTATCTGAAAGGGTTATTGACCTTATCTCTGATTCACTACGCCCGCTGGACCATTATCAACCGCTGGTCGTTTCCGCATCTGGATAAGTCTCAGCCTAAAGAAAAGCTTCACTACAGCTATATGTTGTTTGAGAGTAACTTTAACGGCAGTTGGGACCAATATATCGACTCCTTTTCATTTGCGATTCCATCGGGCCTGGATATGTTCTGGCGCTGGAATATCAAATATCCGAAATCCATTCCGCTGCACGATTTTTACAATTACATTCGCTTTAATCAGGTCGAAACCAATCATTACTACAACGCCTATCCGCTAGCGGCTTCCAATGACGTGAAAAGTGCACAAACCTTATTTGAAGGATTGAATGAACTGGCGCAGCAGGTTGACGAATTATCCGACGATGAGTTTATGGCTACATATAACAACTTCCTGGCGGATCATCAGGAGTCACTCGGCAGTATGGGCGTTGGCCCGGTTATGACATTAAACCCAGTTAAGGAAGCATAAACATGGCAAATACATTTGGCGACTCTTATGGTTTAACCTGTTTGTGCCCAATTCAAAACGGACAGTGTGAGGCTAACGACGATAACAGTTTTGATCTGGCATCCTATGATAAAATTACACGACGCCGATTGCAGACCTTACCTCAGAATGAACAAAGTCCATTTGCCAAAATACCAAATACCTATTTTGCGCGCTTATTCATTTTAAACGATGTTTTTTTTGAACAAGGAAATGATGTTAAACGTGATCATCTGAAATCCAAATACCTGGTCTTCACCTCCAACTTTCATGGAGAATTAGAAACTTACCTTGAGGGTATGTGGCACAACGCAGAATCTGAAATTCGTAATATATGGCAGTATGCGGTCGGTTTTGAGCGGGTTAACAATGCTGCTTCATTCATTGATTACATTAAAAAATGCCAATTAAAAACAACACTGTTTTTTAATGGCTCAAATGATAAGTCCCTGAAACAGCAACTAAAATCGCTGTATGTAAAACAAGCTTTTAGTGAGTTCGTGTTATTAAACCAGGGTAAGAATGCAGCGACTTTAAAAGCTGAATTCAAAGCATTTCTGGAGCAGATACAACTCAACAATCTGGATTCACCGAGCTGGCGACCTGGACAGACCCGATTAACAGAAGCCTCTTATTCCATCCCGACCACAACTCCAGAAAATTCATAAGCCAAAGGATTGCATCATGACGACCAACCGACCACTGGATTTATACGATATTCAGGGAAATATCTGCAAAGGCTACGGCCGTTTTGGCTTTCCAAAAGCACGTTACTTTTTTCTGGAGTTTCACCACCCAAAGCGGGCACAGCACTTTCTCAAGCAACTGGTACCATTAATAACCACGGCAGAACGCTGGGCACATAAAGACCACCCAGCCCCGGAAGAAAAACCCACCATCACCACCAATATCGGCTTCACATTCTCGGGCTTACAAGCACTTGAGTTACCTGAACTGTCGCTCAGAGGCTTTCCCGTCGAATTTCAAATGGGCATGCGAGAAAGAAAAGCCATCCTTGGTGATGATGGTCCCAGTGATCCACAACATTGGGACCCGGTCTGGCAGGGAGAGCATGTTCATGCCTGGGTTTCAATTAATGCCCAGAATGAAGAAGCGTTGCAGCAACATTACCTGAAAATTGAGCAGCTGATTTCAGAAAGCCAAAGCGGCGTATCAATTCGTCCGGGTCACAAAGGGCCTAATGGGGAATTGCTTCCTTATCAGGACGCCTCTGCAGTGTACGAAAATGGCAAACCCGGCCCCAAAGAACACTTCGGCTTTACCGATGGTATTGGTAACCCGTATTTTGAAGGCTGTGGTAACGATCTAAGCCGCCTGCCTGGCCGTGGAAAGTTAACCCGGGATGGTAACTGGGTTCCTCTGGCAACCGGGGAATTTATCCTTGGACATGTCGATGAAGCTCAGGAATACCCACCAGCCCCAACGCCTAAATTACTGGCGTTAAATGGTACTTTTATGGTGTACCGGAAGCTGCACGAAAACGTAAAAACCTTTCAGGATTACGTCGATAATCTGGCAAAAGATTTTGATGGCAGTAAAGAATTGTTAATGGCGAAATTTGCCGGGCGCTGGGCAGATAACGGTGCTCCGCTGGTATTAGCCCCTGATGATCGGAGTAAAGCCGAGTTAGATAAAACGCTGGCCGAGTTAACCACCCAAGCCAACAACGGCGATCAATGCGCTGCCGGGCAATTAAAGGCCCTGAAACAGAAGTGGATTGATTTCACTTACGACGATGATAAATCGGGGGCAAAGTGTCCGGTTGGCGCTCATATCCGCAGAACCAATACCCGAGGCTCACTGGAAACAGAAAAAGAAGCCTTTAACAGCAAAGGAGCACTGGTTGATCGTCGCCGCTTAATGCGACGAGGATTGCCTTATGGTGGCCATGACGAACTGACGGATGACAACAGTGAACAAGGCATCATCTTTATGTGCATTGGCGCCAGCATTGAGCGCCAGTTCGAATTTGTGCAGCAACAATGGGTGAACTACTCCAACGACTTTAAGCTGGGCAATGATAAGGATGTGTTCCTCGGCAACCATAATGGCCAGTTAACCGATAAAGCGATTATTCAGGCTGAACCGGGCAGTGGTAAAGCACCGTTCTTCTGCACTCACCTACCCCGGTTTGTTGAGACTCGAGGCGGTGATTATTTCTTTATTCCAAGTATTACGGCGCTGGAGATGATTGCTCAAGGGATTGTTGATCCGGCATAATTTTAATTCTGGTTAAAAAGAGCCAAGAAAAGGATATTGGCGCAATGCATTTAGCAATGCAGCGCCAACTATTCTATGCATGCTGACCGGCCCAAACAAACTATTTGGCGGCCTTCAACAAAAAACGGAGAAACCTAAAACCAAAGCCACTTGTGGCGCCGATAGAACTTTAAAGCCGAAGATGCAAATAACATAATATGCCAAATACCTTTACGCGCGGCATAACCTCCATGATGGACTATTTTCATAGCAGGGAAATAAACGATATCTCCTATTTTTCCGATCCGCAGCGACAAGTCAAAATCCTCGAAGTACAGAAAATAGTCTTTATCAAACCCCTCAACCTGACGCAACGCCGATGTTGACATTAACATGCAGCAACCACTAACAATATCCACCCCTGAAACTGGCTCTGCGGAAGAAAGTAAATCGTGCATTTCATAGCGAGCTAAACGCTTACGAAAACGACGTTTAAGCCACTTAGGTCCAAACCCCCTAAGGAATAAGTCAAAGATCGCTGGGTATCGCTTACATAGTGAAAGCTGGAGATCATTACCATCAACGCCACTAGGACTCACCAACACGACTCCCTGATTAACGTTCATGTAGTGCAGTCCTTGATAGATCGCGTCTTCATTCAGCATGACATCCGGATTAAGCACCAGACTAAAATCAGACTGACTATATTCAAGAGCAAGATTATGCCCTTTACCGTAACCTAAATTACGCCCTACAGAACTCACCGACAGATCTTCAAAGATTCCGCTACAATGGTCCCGAAGAAATTCCTCAGCTTGACGTAAATTGTTCTGCCCTTGATAGTCATTTTCTATAACTATCAAACTGCATTTCAGAGCTTTATACTTATTTTGGGCGTATTCAACCGCCCTTACTAAAGATTGAAGTGCTCCAATAAACAAAATAGGGTCAGAACGATAGGTAACAATCGAAATAGTTAAAAGCACTTAATCTCCACATAAACAAGATCGGTTAAATAACCACACATTACAGCTAACCGCCCTGTTACTCAGCACCGCGATAAGTCAGTACCTCAATCCATAAAACCAAGTTTCTCAACATGCCATGCTTACGCAGACGAGTAAACATCATGAATCGCAATCGTTGGTACACAGTAAGATTACCCAGGTCAGCTAAAAACTGCACAACAGTAACATGACCCCGTCCTGACGATACCTTGCTAAGCGCCTCAGCCTGTGCCGCCAGCTGTGTCAGACTGACGCGCTTGTCATCGCCTCGCAACTTGGCAAACAACAACCCCGCCACATACTGAACCCCATAACGTTTGGCACCAACGACGTTATCACTATGCTGCCGGTAACCAACCAATGGGGCTGCCAAGTACTCTATCCTGCCAAAATGGGAAGCCAATAAAGCCAACCACCAGTCATGCATCAATGCAGCTGATGGTATTGGATAGGCAAGTTTAGCCAAGGCTACGTTAAAGGCTGCAGTGCAACCAGTAACTGTATTTTGAACTAATAGATTTTCAACCCGGTTAGCATAGGGGTTAAGTTTCTGCATATCCATGAAGGAATCAGATAAAACCTCACCATTACCATCAATCACTTGTAAGTCTGAATGGATCAATACCGGCAACTGCGCTGACCCAATGCTCTTATATGCTTCAAGGGTTAAGCGCAACTTTTCAGGCATCCAGCAATCATCCTGGTCAGCGCACATGATTAAGTCGTCAATGCCTGCTAATTCTATTGCTTTGCCGATAAGAGTAGAGAAACTGCAAACAACTCCGACGTTGTCACCACGTTCAACCATGAAATAATCAGAAAATTGCTCTGAATACTGATCAAGAACCTCTGGGGTACTATCCGTTGAGCCATCATCTCTAACTAAGATACGGATATTTTTATAGCTTTGTTCAAGTATCGAATCTAACAGCTCCGGCAGATATTTAGCACCGTTCCAAGTAGATAAAAGAACCCAGACTATTGGGCCATTTTCAACGTCATTACTCACTATTATCTCAACTTGACACCCGTGTTGAAGCTATATATTGTAGCTTTTTTAAGGCTATCGTAGCCACTCCATTATATCGATTAAAAGTAAGCGTCTGGAAGTTGCAGGCCTTCAACTTCGCATTCAGAATGACCAAAACTTCTTCACTTTTCTTCAAAAGAGCTATCCGAAAGATTATCGGAAAGCCCAAACTTTCCCTGATTGTCATTGTTTACAAGATGCCGGAGCAAGCTAAGAAAACCTTGCTTAGCCTATCTAATAGTTATCAGCGTGGTGTTTTCCCCGAAGACTACGAGGTCATTGTTGTAGAAAACTCGTCGAGTGATGAACTGGGGGCAGACTATATCAATACCCTTGAGGGCAACTTTCGTTACTTCTACCGAGAGGAATCACTGCCAACCCCTGTGTTCGCCATTAATTTTGGCGCTGAAAAGGCCAAAGGATCAACCATAGGGATCATTATTGATGGTGCCAGAATGGCCTCACCTGGCTTGGTCTATCACATATTAAAAGCCAGGAATATCTCTAAAAACGCAGTTGTCGCTGCTCCTGGTTATCACATTGGGGACCAACTACAACAATGGGCTGTGGCTTCAGGTTACGATGAATCGGCCGAGGAAGAACTTTTAGCGAGCATAGAATGGCCCAAATACGGTTATAAGCTTTTCGATATCAGCGTATTAAGTGGCTCTTGCTCTGCTGGTAGCTTACGACCCGTATGTGAAAGCAACTGCTTTTGTATACCCCGCCATATATGGAAGCAAGAAAAAGGAATGGATCCCCGCTTTACTGAAACGGGTGGCGGCCAGGCAAATTTAGATCTTTACAAGCGCATTTGTGAGAGGCCGGACACTGAACTGATTGTTCTTCCTGGTGAAGGGACATTTCACCAATATCATGGTGGTGTCACAACCGGCGGCACATCGGAAGAGGACCGCGAAATTGTAATGCAGGCTCACTTTGACCAGTACAAATCAATTAGGGGAGAATATTATAAAGCTCCTCAAGTGAAGCCCACATTATTCGGTGATATTCCCAAAGAAGCACTAAGGTTTTTAAAATATTCTGCAAGCAGCGCTCTTGGGAAAGATGAAATAGCAAAAACTCGCCCGGTAGTAGGTCTTAAACGGCGATGACAACTCCTTTAATATCTATAATCGTCGTGGGTTACAAAATGAAGCAACAGCTTCATAACACTCTCTGTAGCCTGAAAAGCACATATCAAAGAAATGTTGACCCGGATGATTATGAAGTAATCGTTGTGGAGAATTCGTCTGACGATAACTTTGCGCCCACCGACGTCAGTAAGGAGTATGGCAGCAATTTCCGTTACTTCCTCCGTCAGGAAACCAGCCAATCACCAGTTCCAGCAGTAAACTTTGCATTCGAACAGTGCCAGGGGCAATACATCGGCCTCATTATTGATGGAGCCCGAATGCTTTCCCCAGGCGTTATTCACTACGTTAAAATGGCTACGCAAGTATCAGTTAACTCCATCGTAGCTGTGCCTGGTTATCATATCGGAGAAAGCGAACATCATTTAACAGAGCCTGGATACTCTGTAGAGTTTGAGCAAAATCTATTAAAGCAGGCAGAATGGCAAGAAAACGGATATCGCCTATTCAAGGTATCGACGTTCAGTGGAGCGAATGCACGTGGTTATCTTCAGCCTATGATGGAATGTAACTGCATTTTCGCATCAAAAATTAATTTTGATACCATCGGAAGAGCAGATACTCGCTTTACCCTTAGAGGAGGTGGCTCGATAAACCTCCATATATATAGATCTTTAATCAATATTCCTGATACTCAATTTTTCGTCTTACCTGGGGAGGGATCATTTCATCAATATCATGGTGGAGTGACAACATCACACAGCACGGATCGAGAAAAGGAGCTGGCTTCTTTCAATTCTCAATTGAAATCAATATGGGGTAACTCGGGAACCATTCGCCGCAACCCTATTATGCTGGGCAGCATAGATGCTAACGCTCTTAATTTTTTAGAACAATCGGCCCATACTGCCCAAAAAAGAGCAGCCAGATTAGGTGATGACTCTCAAATTCTATGGCCTGACGATTATCATCAAATCACAAGCGAATAACCTTTATGTCTATTTATTTACCTCCATCCTTAATTAATTTTGAACCAAAGCATATTGTTCTGAGTACGTGGATAGATCACCTACCCTTTGCTTACGATATTGTTGCAGCTTTAAAACCTAATGTAATTACCGAGCTTGGTACTGAAAAAGGCTTATCTTTTTTTGGTTTTTGCCAGTCAGTAAAGGAACATAACTTAGATTCTGTATGTTACGCAATTGATGGCTGGGAAGGCGATATTCATATAGGAAAATATGATATTTCGGTTTACGAGAACGTAGCCTCCCATGCTCGTGAGCACTATCGTGGATTCACCTATCTATTAAAAATGTATTTCAACGATGCATTGAAACATTTCGAAGATGAAAGCATTGATTTGCTCCATATCGATGGGCTACACACGTATGATGCTGTAAAAGAAGATTTTGAGAATTGGTATCCCAAAGTCGAGCCCGGTGGAATTATTCTTTTCCACGACATAATGGCTAAGCGTGAAGATTTTGGCGTATGGCAATTTTGGGAAGAAATTGAAAATAACTATGATACTTTTAAGTTTCATCATGGCTATGGACTTGGTGTGTTACGCAAACCGGGAGCACCTGAGAAAACTGATCACCCTCTTTTTAAGTTACTGTTCGAGAGTACTCCAGAACAGCAGAACCAGCTACGTGCACTGTATGTCCACGCCGCAGAACATCTTGAAGCAAAAAGAAAGCTGAAACGCCTAACAAAAAAATCCAAATAGACAAACAGAATGCTGGATTTCACATCAGGTATACGTGAAAAATCGTATTATATAAACGAGCTTGAATCTCTACGCGGAATCGCAATGCTCCTCGTGTACCTTTTCCATGTCTATGGAATTCAGTCTGGCAATCCTCCTGCTGATTATAGTTTAGTTTTCAGCTTTATCAGCAGTGGCAATACCGGCGTTACTTTGTTCTTTGTCTTGAGCGGATTCTTACTGTCCACACCATTTATTAGGAACTTAAGGGATAACAAGCCTTTTAATATAGGCCAATATTACCTCGCTAGATCACTGCGAATATTACCTCTGTATATCATCGCAGTAGTGGTGGCAATCGTGTTAACCGGGAAAGTAGATGAAGGAATACCTGCTTTGTTTTTTCAGTATGTTGGCTTCGACCTGTTCCCTTACAGTGTGGTTTGGTGGACTCTATCTACCGAGATTCAGTTTTACATACTATTACCAATAATTTTTTTAACTCTGAAGCACAAGCAATTTAGGTGGTTGCTCATACCTGTTTTTGCTGTATGGCTATACCTTTATTTCAGCCTTGCAATAAACACCAGCAGCCACGAACACTCAAACATAATCCAGAAGTCTCTTTTTGGTCGCTTACCTGCCTTCATTATTGGTATGGCAACAGCTTACTTTTATGTTGTGCACCCACTTTCGTGGCCTAATCAAACAAGTACTCGCTTGATTCATACCGTATTTTTAACTGTATGCCTGCTCTTATTAGGTGTTGTGCTGCAGCATGCGAGCAGCTTAGGGGATGAAAGCTCTGAAATGATCTGGCACCAGAGACACACCTACGAAGCTCTATGTTGGGCAGGCATTATGTACTCATTATTATCGCTAAGACCATTAGGTAAATTTATCCTTGTGAATAATTTTCTAGGCACCCTGGGAAAGCTTTCTTATGCATTTTACCTCATTCACGTACCAGTTTTGTTCTTTCTTATATACCCACAGAAAAGCTTGCTAGGGGATAGCGCATACCTAAGCTCAATATATGCCTACATATTACCCACAATTGCGTTTATAAGTAGCTTACTGCTCTCATTAATCAGCTACCAACTCATTGAGCTACCTTTCTTAAAAGCCAAACAGAGACTCTCCTCCAAATCAAAGTAGGATCACTAAAATGTCCTTTCTGCGTTCAATACAGATAATGACTCTAATCGGGTTATGTGCTCTTATTTTCACTATTAGCATGACGTTTCTTCCAGAGAAAAAAACAACCGAAAAAAAGCCAAATATACTTGTCATTATTTTGGATGATCTAGGTATTAATGATCTAAGCAGGAACAACAGTGAACTTAGCACCCCAAACCTAGATAAGATCGCGTCACAAGGGCTTTATTTTACCAACCACTATGCGGATGCAACGTGCTCTCCCACCAGAAGCTCATATATGACAGGAAAATTCTCTGTCCGTACCGGGTATATGAGCAATGGGCTTGGTCTTGACTCAGGAACTAAAACACTACCCATACATTTTAAATCCGAAGGATACAGCACTCACCATATAGGTAAGTGGCATCTAGGGCATACAACAGATGCTGCGTTACCAAAGATGCAAGGTTATGACAGTTTTTATGGATTCTTAAGTCAATGGCTGCTAAGGAAGCCTCATTCTTCGCCTATCGCCGAGCAAGACTATCGTAAACCGACATATAACAATCCCTGGATAGAAGATATCGATGGAAACTTAAAACAAATTAAGGGGCACCTCACCAATATTCTTGCTCAGCAAGTTGTTCAAGAGATTGAAGAAGGAGAGCAAGGCGATAAGCCTTGGTTTATAAACTATTGGATGTATGCGCCACACACGCCCATCGAGCCGACGAAAGAAAGTCTATCCTTTTATGACAATAGCCCAACAGGGAAGTACAAAGCATTGCTTAGAGATCTAGACAATGCAATTGGGGTAGTTGATGAAGCACTTCATCGTACATCGCAATACAAAAACACCATTGTTATAATAGTCAGTGATAATGGCGGAACTAATAAAGCCTATGACAACAATTATCCATACAATGGAAAAAAAACGCAGTATTTACAAGGTGGAACTAAAACACCGTTATTCATCCGCTGGCCTGAAACAATCCCCAAAGGCGAACGAAAACAAATTGTCTCTACCATAGATTTATACCCGACTATTGCTACTCTTATCGATTCACCAATACAACATGAAGTTGATGGCATTGATATTTCCCAAGCTATATTTAGTAATTCGAAGTTACCTGATAGAAAATTCATATGGGGGAGCCAAACATTACTCACCAACTCAGCAAGCATCCTGGATACTGGGAAAATGGTTCGATTAACCTATCAAAGTCCATCCCTTACATCACCACCTATAAAAGCATTTTTAGACTTAGAAGCTGACCCTACAGGTTATCAGAACAAAATAGACAGTGAAGACCCACGCATCGAAGAACTTAATGCAGAACTTTCGAAAGAACTTAAAGAAGCTACATTAATAGAAACCCAAGAAAAGCAGGGTGACTCTCATATATTACTCAGTGGCAACGACCTAAGAAGAACACCGGGTTTCACAGGTTTTACTTATAGTAGCAACTTTATCCCTAACGACTCAGCAGACGACTCCTCCTTACCTACTTCCTTGGTTTCTCAAAAGGGAGCCTGGCAAGCAACATATTCAAAAGAAAAATCTTTAATTAAAGTAAAATTCAAAAATGTATTGCTTGAAGGAAAAATCAGGCCTTCAACAGAATCTTGCCAGACAATGACAATATCTATTTATAACAACCGCCGCCTTAATAATTGGAAAGGAGCATCATCAAAAATCCGCGCTGAACTATACATAAATGGAGTATTAGCAGACTCTTCATTTAAAGAAGACAACACTATTATCACAACCATTAATAGCAAACCTACTGTAGTAGCCAGGTATAACTTGCTAGGGAAAACAGATAAAACTAAGTTATATCATGTCGCCATACCGTACTTCTCAATAACGGCAGAAAATTTACATAAAGAACTGTGCAAAACCATCTAGTATATTTTAAATAAAACCTATCAATGGTCTCAAGAGTAAATTTTTGAGGCCATTAAAATTCACTAACATCAGAAGAAATCAAATCGACAGTTCAAACTTCCTTTCCCAATCATTAATATTTTCATTTTCTCGATTATAGTCATCGTATTCCCAAGAATCAGAAAATAAAACTTTCGCTTCATTATTCATGTCGTTAACGATCCCTTTACATGGCCGTTGATAATGATCTGGAATGTAATAACTTTCCTTAGAGTAACCTGTCGCTGCCATGGCAAGACCAAAAATCATCTTAATGTCAGCCGAATTGAATTTCTCACCCATAATTTTTTTAGCTCTCATCGCTTTCAACTGTCGCTTCGACAACCAAGGGGATAGTCCACTAAAATTTTCTAATATTTGCTCGACACATAAATTACGGACCTTAGAGTATACTTCAAATTGCCATGGAAAGCTTTTTTTGACAGGAACTTCAATAGGATCAATATTAAATCCCAAACCATCAGCTTTTTTAAGTGTATTTCCTCCCCAGCGTTGGTTTAAAAATGGGATATCCAACAATTCTGGACAAGCATGACGAATTATCTCAAAGTGAATATCTTCAGACTTATTGTCTACAGTACTGGCTTGATAGCGTGCTAAGTCAAAGTCTATTAACACAGGAATGCGTCCTCCAGCACCATGCCTAAAATGAGCAGCTCCCCAATTGGACAAACGCTGATCAATATAAAATTTCATTTCTTGATTTAATATATGATTATTTTTATAAACCTGAACAACATCTTGAATATATCCACGTTGAAAATGTATCGCTCTATCATTCAGCAAGCCTAATTTATTGTAACGACAATATGCATTCAGCAATGCATTAACATTCTCTTCTTTATTATTCGTATCAATATTAAGTTTATTGCGATAAATTTCGCCTCCACCTCCCATTAATGAGCAAGCCCCTGGCAATCGTGGAATAACCTTTTCACCACCATCAAATGGGGTCAGCTGCCCTTCATATCGATTCGAACAATAAACAAACCGAGTTGCCATTTTCCTCGGGTCAGCAGACGATCTGGATTTATTACCTGAATTGACTTGGTGTAAGCTATCCAGCCCTAACTTTTTGGCAATAAGTCGCGCAACAATCACATCGCCATTATCTTCATCACCACTTGTCTGTATTTTATCGATATTACTTATGGCACCTGACCCCATCAACAGTGCCAATATCATTCGGGTATCCTTACCACCTGTAAGATGCGTATGTATTTTTATCCCCCGGCCAAGATACCAAGCCACTTTGTTACACATTTTCCCAAGAACATCTTCAATATAAGCATTTTTCTGTATATCAGATGAAAAGTATAATGGGGTATAAAAGTTGGTAGAAAAATTTCGTATTTTAAGTTCATTAGTGTTACGCGTTAACTCTAGGTAATCACCAGCAGCTAACTTTTGTACACCATCGTAGATAGTTTGGTCTCCCCATATCATGGTAGTAGAAGCCAACCAGGACATAGTTCGCCAATTATACTTACCTTCCAGATTAGCCTCTATGAATGAAGCAACCAGCTGAGCCGAATTACCAGTTATGAACAGATCTGATGAGTTGTGATAATAACAAGAAGAGTATCCACTAAAGTCAGAAAAAACCTGTATTAGATCACGATTAACATGAGCAATACTCCATGTTCCACCAAATTTCCGGTACATATCCTGGGGGTCGTTGTATTTAAATAGCTCCAAAATCCGAAGGGGAATATCGTCTTTTGGTGATATACCAACTTTTTCTAAAGTAGGAAGGCCCTCCACCATAACAGCGGATTTTTCAGTAAATACATAAGGCTTGCCATATCCAAATATTTGATTATTTGCAGAGAAACTTAAGAGTAAAGTATCACTCAAAAGCTGTTTCACACCAACAAATTCGGGTACGATCGATAATAATTTTGGTATTCGTTTTTTTGCTGCAGCTTTAACCGATTCGAGTATTTCGGGTTTTTTTACCTTTACCACTAACCAATAATGTTTCATTTTTGCTATCCGTGCTTATAAATTAACTTTTACGTTACCCTTAAAAGTAATGGTCTATAAAAATTATTTTTCTCCAGGAAGAGCCGGCCATATTGTTGCGTGTTTCTCATCGCTATCATCACTTGCTGGGCGTCCATTTGAGTAGTAATACATTGCAATTGAACGACGATACATATCATCTGGGCATGTCAATGGATGTGGATGCCCATGAAATGACCAACTTGAAGTATTGAAAATCACACAACGATTTAAAATAGGTAAAACACGGGACTGACACTCAGTAACATCGCGATCCCATAATTCAAGATGGCCACCATACTCTTCTTTCCAGTCAGGGTTTAAATAGAGAATAAAATTAATCCGCCTGTCCAGATTATAAACAGGATGTTTATTAAAGTCGGCATGAACCCGTAATAATCCTCCCCGCTTAGTTTGATGAACTCCTCCACCTCTTAATGTAGGGTCCGGTAAAAGACCATCAATATCAGTTAAACGCTGCAGAAACCGTAAAAACCCCTGAGAATTTAATTCCCAGAAAAGCTGCCGCATCACTGGGTTTAGTTTGCCTTCATCGTTAAGACCTACCTTGCCATGCTGGGCCTTCATTCCACCCTGTGTTTTGGCAGAATTATCGCGCTTTTGTTTAGAGAGATCAGGTTCAGGAATGGCATCTAACACGACCTTTAGTGAGTCTTTAGATAAGAAATTATCGACGACAACATGTGGAAAAGGAGTATTTACCTGATAAGATTCACGGTTATCACGAGCCATGGCATTAAGGCGACCAAAGTCGAGTAAAGTGTCACCCAAAGCTAAAGAGCCAGTGCTATTTGAACCAGAAGTTGAGCCCGATTGATTACTGAGTTTTTTAATAATTTCTTTCAGCATTATTCTGACTCCTTTTTGTCATAACTATATTTTTTAATTTCCCAGTAGGTTTCTACTGAAACTGGAGCAAAGATCAAGCTCTGCGCCGAAAAGCTACCAAAAACCAAAGCCGGAACTTTCGGTGGACGAAATGCTTCGCCACGTAGTGATTCATACTCCGCGAAATGAGTATCTAAAGCCGCTAAGCGTTTTTCTGCTTCCTGTCCTGTGGTCACCCCACCATGAAACTGATGAAAGGATCCTTCCGCAGCAATATTAATTAATTCAGTTTCAGGGTGTTCACAGGCTCGTTTGTAAAAATCCAAGTTAGAGAGACCACCACCGACTGAAGTAAAACCAGCATCGTAGCCACCTAATTCATTCCATAGCTTTTTTGATACTGTAATGCAGTTACTTTCCCCTCCTGAGAGAAAATAACCGCGCTTACTCGTACTACTGAAGCAGGCTATTTCAAACAGATTGTATCCGTTCTCTTTCCAGGCGACGGAAGATAACAATTCAGCTTCCATATGGGTGTCATAGCCTTCCTCCATGGCCTCCTGCTGAACCTTATGGCCCAAGTGATAGCCCGGCACTGAAATGACTGCCATTTCAGATAACCTGGTTGCTGATAGGGTTTGTTTGATCATACCAGGAGTAACCATTCTGGCCCCATCAATCATTACACAGATGTGCTCTCCTATAGCCTGCTCAGCAGCATAGTTAATAGCAGGTACAGGGCTTACACTGTCATCATTGCGATAAAAATAACGAAAGTTTTTTCCATGACTCAGAGCTCGCTGCTCGCCTAATTCCTCAGAAGAGGCATTCTCAACGACAATCACCTCGTAGTCTTCCTTCTTGATATCCATCTGATATTTTCGGGAAAGAGAATATAATGTGTTATTAGCTTGCTCAGCCATTTTATAGACAACAACAATAATCGATAATTTAGGGACTGGGGCTTGCTGCTGTGGAAACAAGTGTCGCTTAATATAACTCAAATATCTTCGCATCATGCTTTCCCTGCAATCTCTTTGAAGTACTCATAAGTCTCGCGCCCCTCTCGTCGATGACAAAACGACTTCGCTGTTTCAAGCCCCTGTGTCACAAACTGCTCTCGAAGGTCTTTATCTTCGACAAGCTTTTTAACTGATTCCGCCATCATCTGTGGATTTGAAGGTTCAATAGCTAAACAGTTTTCCCCGTTTACTGCGTACTCATTAACCCCACCGACGTTGGTCACTACACAAGCAGCACCACAAGCCATCGCTTCAAGTGCGGGTCTGCCAAATCCTTGAAAGACTGAGCTATCGATATAAATATCACAGCTACTATAGAGCTTTGCTAAAGCATCCTGACTACTAATTACACCTACATCAGTAACAGGGAAATCATCACTAATTTTCAGGCCATCTTCACCAAAAAAGACAATTTCAACATTATTTTTATCCACCTCCTTCCACAATATTTTTAGCGCTGCCAGCAAGTCTTCATATCCGCGTCGCGGAGTTCTAGGCCTGGCCATGGATAAAATTCGAATTTTATCTGAGCGTTCAACTTCACGAGGATAAAAAACTTCCAGATTCATTCCTAAACGAATCTTTTGAGTTTCATAGCCGTCCGTCTTTAACATACCTGATAGCCAGTTAGATTTGACGATTTTATTTCCGACTAATTCATATGTTTTTTGAACTTCTGAACGCTCACTCTTTTTATTTTCCGGAAAGAACCACGGTTCATAATCTTGTAAGAAATAAGCTGACTTTTTGCTTTTTTTAGATTCTACAACTTTGTTTACCCATGATGCTGTAGTCCAGTGAGTAGCTACAGCAATATCACTCTCTGGGAAGTACTTAATCAACTCTTCTACATTCTTGTAAATAATAGGGCGTGTCAGCAGCTGCCAATTATATATTTCTGGATATTCTCGGAGTGCAACAATCTTCGCATCAACACCCTGATGTATTAATTGGTTAACCAATTGAATTACGGATAAAACCCCACCAGCAACAGTTACATTATGCAAAACATAAGTGACTCGTAATTTTCCCTCTTGCCCGAACTTACGATAATCCGAATCCCTGTATACCAAGGCTCGTGTATTAGCGATATCATAACTAGCACGAATACAAGCTTTAATGCTGTTAAGATAATTTCGGTGTTGAAGTTGAGCACGTACATTTCTGTAAGCTTGGCGCAGGCCAAATATCGGGTCCCATCGAGATCCTGATTCCATTGCATCACGGTATTTCTGCAATGGGTTTAACTGATGAAAGACCTTGAACTGCTCTTGATAGTCATTCGCCCAACGTTGATCAAAAATTTTTCGATTTTTCTTGTAGCGCTCACCACGATCGGTAAAGGTACCTCCACCTTTGTGATATACATACACTGAAGGAGCTACAACTACTCTGTGTCCCTGAGTAGTGAGGCGCATACAGAGGTCAGACTCCTCACAATATCCCTTACCGTATATTTCATCAAACAGTGAAAGTTTGTTAATTACAGAACGACGCAACATCAAACAGAAACCAACACCGGTGACAATGTCGGGGTATGAGATATTCTGAGTATTAGAAAAATAATCATTAACTGCCAGGAAGCTAGCACCTGCATACATCGGGACATTTATTTGTGATGCATGATTGGTTAAAGGGTTTACACCTGCGATTTTCTCATCTGATTCGCCACACTTAAGCATACTGTCTAACCACTTAGGTGTAACGATAACATCGCTGTTGAGCAGCAAACACCACTCGAGCCGACCTTTGCTGAAACCAATATTGCAGTTTTTTACAAAGCCCTGATTTTCATCATTTACGACAAGAGTTACATGATCATACTGATCCGCTATTCCTTGCAAATAACCATTGGTTTTTGCGTCACTGCAATCATCGAGTAACCACAGGTGGTACAGAGAGGAGTCAGTATAACGGAGTACGCTTTCAACACAGTCGACAACGTAGGTTAAGCCATTAAAAACCGGTATTAATATATCTACTTTTTTACTCAATTAAACTTACCGCTCTGAATACAGTTCGAACAATTCACGATGATAACCAATTAGTTTCTGAACATGGCCATTAAATGATAAAGGTGCTAAGCACTTCACGAAAAGTGCAATAACCTTCGACTTTCCAATCCAGCGAGCAATAGGGTCAAGGTGGGAAACCAGTGTTTTTTCATAACGAAGCTCAGCATTAACATCACGAAGCTCAGATATTTGCATTTTAAATTTTTCACGCGTATTTAAATGATGTTGTTCTAACTCGTTAAAACGCTGCTTAAGACTGGTTTTGTAACTTTGAAGTTCGTCGTATTTAAATTTAACTCTTGAATATTTCTTTAGATTAAGCAAACCTTCATCTCTATCAGACATAGAAGGTACTACAGCTTTAATATCAGGTTGGATAGTCGCGCCTTCACATAACGTATTTATGTATTTACATAATGCGATTTGATTTGAGCTCATTAAGTCTTCATTACCGCTTGAAATTTGATTTCTGAGTGAAGCCTCAACGGTACCCTTCAGTTCTTCAGGATTAGGAATACCTAAATCATTTGCACCAAACTCAATAAAAAATTCTTCCAGGCGTTGAGCTTGCTGCAGCTCGTTATTCAGTAAATCTTTATAATCAATAAAGATACTAGGCACAGAACCTAAAGTTGCCAGCGCGTGTGAGGCGTACACCTCCCACAGAGTAAGCCCGAATTCCAGGTCAAAATCATTTCTGGCACTAAGACTCTTGGCAATTTCTAAGGGAGATCGATGAATATATACAATAAGTGGGTTATCAAGTGCATCTAACCATAAGGGTAAAAGCAAGCATACTCTAGGGTCTTTAATTACAAAACTTGTTCCGGCCAGAGATAAGTTGCCAGTTATTTCTTTCGCTCCCTGAAGAAAGCTGGCACGAACATCGCTGGATAAACTATCAAGGTTAAAGTGCGTTAAGGTATCCCACTCGCACCCCAGAGCATGCAGAATCTGGTCATTTAACCTGCGTACATCCCTTCGTTCCCAAAAACCTTTGGGATTCTCTTTATTGGCTCCGATACTATCCTTCAGGTCACCAAAGTTAGCTCCCATATTAGATAACAAGTGGGTCAGAGCCGAGGTTCCTGAACGATGCATACCTACTACGAGTATTTGTCCTTGTTTCACTGCTTTATCACCTTAGTAGCATCTTCTTTGATTGATCATTTCTCATCTCAGCAGTTAATGCTTTGTCAAAGTCTTCTATTACGGCAAAGGGGTCATTTTTCTTACCTTCTGCACGTACTTGGGACTCAGGAATTCCTTTAGCCTCAGCGATAGCTCTGCATATCGTATTATATTTACGATAATTATCGATAACGCGCTCAGGCTCCCCAATATCCACTATTCTTCCGTGTTCTAACCAGGCTGCACGATTACATAGTGATTTAACAGCTATAGCACTATGAGATACAAAAACGATTGTACGATCAGATTTTACCATTTCACGAATAGCGGCAGACGACTTGGCCTTAAATTCGTCATCACCAACACCAAGTACCTCATCAATAAGCAACATGTCTGAGTTTGCATATTTCGCGACTGAAAAACCTAACCTGGCTTTCATTCCTGAAGAGTATGTTGAAACTGGTTTATCTATATGATTTTCCAAGTCAGCATAATCAATAATATCTTGTTCTTTGGCCGCTACCTCTGTCCTGCTAAGACCAAGCAGCACAGCACTCAAGAGAATATTTTCACGGCCACTCAGATCTGGAATAAAACCGGCTTGCAAGGACAACAAAGATGCAGACCTCGCATGATTAGTAATACGACCTTCACAAGAATCAATAATTCCGGCTATCAACCGCATTAGGGTACTCTTACCAGCACCGTTTCGACCGATAATAGCCAGGCTCTCACCTTTACGTATTTCGAGGTTAAAATCTCTTAAAACCCAATCCTTTCTGCTCTTGAATGTCCCTACTCTTTGCTTATATGAAACGCCGACATTTTGGGCAGAGAAAATAACCTCACCATTGTGATTGTTCGACATAATGTTACTAAACCAGCTTGGGATAGACTTTATCAAAACGCTTCAAAACAGCGACAGACATGGCCATCAGTATTAGAGATAAAACCCCGTAAGCAATCAGAAATTGTGTGTCTGGTTGCTCTCCGCGAATTAACACCATGCGTTGGCTTTCAATAAAAAAAGCCATAGGGTTAAACATGAAATAAAAATATTTTTCAGGATCTATATGTTCTATACGATAAAAGATCGCGGACATAAAGAACAACAATGTCATGCCGTAATCAACAAAACGCTTAAGATCAGGAATAAGGGGGATCAGAGCAGCAAGAAAAAAACCAATAGATAATGTTAATAGGGCTTGGCAGATAATAAGTGGCAAAGACCACCACCAAGTCTCGAGGCTTGCCATACTCGAGCCCACAAGAACCACGGCAAGCATAGTCAAAACAATAAGGAATCGAAAACTATTTGCTAAGAAAGGCACCATAGGTAACAAAACCTTAGGTAAATATACCTGCCCTATTAACCCTCTGAAACTTACGATGGAACTGCTACATTGCTTCACTGATGCATCAAACCAGCGCCAGAAAATCAAACCGGTTAATAAAAAAACTACAAATCCACTGTCGCCCTGGCGTAACCCCAAGCCAAATACAACGTAAAATACCGTCATATAAATAACTGGCTCTAAAAACCACCATAAAACGCCTAAAAAAGAACGTCTTACATCTGCTTTTAATTCAGCTATTGAGCGAATCAGTAAAAATTCTCGATAAGTACTTTTGTTATTCAATTACTTTTTGCTCACTGCGGATGGTTTTATTGAGATTGAAAACCAATTGTTATGGATATGATTATACCCCAGTGGATTATTCGTAGATATTATTTCCAGCCAAAGACTGGACGTCAGACTTATCTTTCATGCAAAGACTAAACGGCAGGATGTTGCTCGTCAGAGCGAAGCTGCCCGCAGGGTATCGCCAGGAATGATTACCAGGCTTTTCTTACAGGCAAGAAAAAACCCCGATCGCATGAGCGACCGGGGTTTTAGGATAAGAGCTTGACGATGACCTACTCTCACATGGGGAAGCCCCACACTACCATCGGCGATACTGCGTTTCACTTCTGAGTTCGGAATGGATTCAGGTGGTTCCACAGCTCTATTGTCGTCAAGCAAAGCTTGTTGCATCGTGATTGTCTTACGCGCTCTGCAATCAGTCAGCTAATAGGTTGGATACATGAGTATGTAATTAAGATTCTCTCGCGAACCGGCGGTGCCGATTATTTTTTACTCTATTTAAGAGTTTGACTTGTTAACACCACCAAGTTTGGGTGTTATATGGTCAAGCCTCACGGGCAATTAGTACAAGTTAGCTCAACGCCTCACAACGCTTACACACCTTGCCTATCAACCAGGTAGTCTTCCTGGGCCCTACAGGGAACTCGAAGTTCCAGTGAGATCTCATCTTGAAGGGGGCTTCCCGCTTAGATGCTTTCAGCGGTTATCCTGTCCGAACGTAGCTACCGGGCAATGCCATTGGCATGACAACCCGAACACCAGAGGTTCGTCCACTCCGGTCCTCTCGTACTAGGAGCAGCTCTTCTCAAATCTCAAACGCCCACGGCAGATAGGGACCGAACTGTCTCACGACGTTCTAAACCCAGCTCGCGTACCACTTTAAATGGCGAACAGCCATACCCTTGGGACCGGCTTCAGCCCCAGGATGTGATGAGCCGACATCGAGGTGCCAAACACCGCCGTCGATGTGAACTCTTGGGCGGTATCAGCCTGTTATCCCCGGAGTACCTTTTATCCGTTGAGCGATGGCCCTTCCATACAGAACCACCGGATCACTATGACCTACTTTCGTACCTGCTCGACGTGTCTGTCTCGCAGTTAAGCCGGCTTATGCCATTGCACTAACCTCCTGATGTCCGACCAGGATTAGCCGACCTTCGTGCTCCTCCGTTACTCTTTGGGAGGAGACCGCCCCAGTCAAACTACCCACCACACAGTGTCCTCGATCCAGATAATGGACCTGAGTTAGAACCCCAAATTGACCAGGCTGGTATTTCAAGATTGGCTCCACGCTAACTGGCGTTAACGCTTCAAAGCCTCCCAGCTATCCTACACAAGACAATTCAAAGTTCACTGTGAAGCTATAGTAAAGGTTCACGGGGTCTTTCCGTCTAGCCGCGGGAACGCAGCATCTTAACTGCGAATTCAATTTCACTGAGTCTCGGGTGGAGACAGTGTGGCCGTCGTTACGCCATTCGTGCAGGTCGGAACTTACCCGACAAGGAATTTCGCTACCTTAGGACCGTTATAGTTACGGCCGCCGTTTACCGGGGCTTCGATCAAGAGCTTCGCCGAAGCTAACCCCATCAATTAACCTTCCGGCACCGGGCAGGCGTCACACCCTATACGTCCACTTTCGTGTTTGCAGAGTGCTGTGTTTTTAATAAACAGTCGCAGCCACCTGGTATCTTCGACCGGCCAGAGCTTACGGAGCAAGTCCTTCACCCTAGCCGGCGCACCTTCTCCCGAAGTTACGGTGCCATTTTGCCTAGTTCCTTCACCCGAGTTCTCTCAAGCGCCTTGGTATTCTCTACCTACCCACCTGTGTCGGTTTAGAGTACGGTTTCTTTGTAGCTGAAGCTTAGAGGATTTTCCTGGAAGCATGGCATCGACCACTTCGGACTCCGTAGAGTCACCGTCATCACGTCTCGGCATTGAAGACCCGGATTTGCCTAAGTCTTCTGCCTACCAGCTTAAACACGGACAACCAACGCCGTGCTGGCCTAGCCTTCTCCGTCCCCCCATCGCACTACAAACAAGTACAGGAATATTAACCTGTTTCCCATCGACTACGCTTCTCAGCCTCGCCTTAGGGGCCGACTAACCCTGCCCCGATTAACGTTGGACAGGAACCCTTGGGTTTCCGGCGAGGGAGTTTTTCACTCCCTTTATCGTTACTCATGTCAGCATTCGCACTTCTGATACCTCCAGCCTGGTTCACACCTTGACCTTCAACGGCTTACAGAACGCTCCTCTACCATGCACAAAGTGCATCCGTAGCTTCGGTGTACAGTTTGAGCCCCGTTATATCTTCCGCGCAGGCCGACTCGACTAGTGAGCTATTACGCTTTCTTTAAAGGGTGGCTGCTTCTAAGCCAACCTCCTAGCTGTTTTAGCCTTCCCACATCG